>JAVVGN010000014.1:0-32624 GCA_032249095.1 Candidatus Caldarchaeales archaeon
AAACTCCTGCAAGTCGTCGGGTTTTTGAAAGTGGGTGACGGCAATTAAGCGGACAGTGGGTTCACGAATCAACGCAGCCACCTCTACGATCCCTCCTCTCCACCCTGCTTGGGTTGCTTCTTTAAATCAGAGGAATCGGCAGAGATCTCACGACCACAGACAGTGCACCGCCACCCACCCAATTTGCCCGACGGCATGCGGGGGTTAAATACTCGCATCCCCTTCCCATATTTCCCATCCTGATATTCGTGCCGACAAGTGCACGACGCTATCTTAGGAAGCATCCCTCACCCATCTCCTCCGTGTCAAAATCTCAAGTGGTGGCAAAAATGCTCATCTGGTTTAACCGACCAACCTATATTATACTTCGTAGAGATGTCGTCCAATGGCTACGCCTCGCCAAAGGATGGCTGGAACCCATCCTGCCCAACCTCGTCGTCGGCTGGCGCGGAATAACGACCAAACACCCCCTCCTCGCCCAAAAGCCCTACAAGCTGGTAGGGGTTCAACCAATGTCAGAAGAAGAAATCGCCGCCTGTATGGTCTACTACGGCTCTGATAAGCCAACCTACGCCATCACCGCCCTAAACTCCCTCCTAAAGATAACTACGATAGTCAGCAATCCCAAAGAAGGCTACGCCGTCCATCAACTCCATCCTTTTACCTACTTTTTTGTCCTGCCAGAGCCAGCCCCGCCGCCTGATATCGCCAGCGGCGGGCAAAAACCACTGGCAGAACTCGCCCTCTTCCTCCCCTCCGTCCGCCAACAGCGCCGAAGACTTGAACCACTCACCACTTACTTAAGCACACTGCTAACAATTTACTACCTCCTCAGCCCGACAGATGCAAGGATAGAAGACGTCACAATGCAGCTGCGGGGAAATATCATGGAAATAATCCAAACCACGACTCCCGAAAATTTCCTGTGGGCCATTTGCTTGGCAATCGCGGTAAAATACGAATGGCATACTGCTATCCCGCCCGCCCACATGGCGGAGGTTCAGTGGGCAACCTATTGCTATTACCAAGCATTACACACCCTTCAAATTCGGAGGTAACGGGGAATGTACCGACGGTGCTATAATAGACGGTGCAAATTACCCGCCACCCACAAATGCGACATATGCGGCCGACCCTGCTGCCCCCTTGATTCAGAGCTCGTGCGGCGGGGCGAACTAACAAAAGAAGGAATAAAGTGGCATGATAGCCTCCTTTGCCTAATCTGCCTAAAGCAGAAAATGAAGGAAGACGAATTAGGAGGCAAGGAATGGCTATCCACCACTATCAGGATAAAACGCCAAGTACGGCGACAGATGTACCGCGCCCCTGCCATACAGGGGGAAGCGCGCTAAAATTGAAAAGCGCCAACCCTACCTCGTTTCGGAGGTGACCGTAGGTGTTAACCCTAGACCCACAATTTATTGAGGAGCAGGTAGCAAAAATTCGGGAGAAGGCAATCGCTAATAACGATACCCTCTGCCTGAAAATCCTCGACTGCATCATCGAAGCAAAAGCCTTCGACTCCAAACACCGCCTCTCCCTCTCCGAACTCTCCAAGCGAACAGGCATAAACCCAGGAACCATCTACCGACTCCTGTTCGGCACCAAAAAGCACAAGGCACGGCTGCTAAAATACGGCGTCGTCACCTGGGAACGGAAAAACCGCAAAGGCAAAAGGCACGGCCTTTACCTCAAATTAACCCCCAGCGAAAACAAAGACAAAACATTGCACTTCAAGCGGGAATTCGCCCTCCAACAACAAACATCACCCAACGAAGAAGTCCGCAGGGAAGTAAATAAGCGCCACTTCAACCCCGATATCGCCTACTTCCGACTGGAAAGAATCCTGCGCAACAAGGAGTGCATGAAAATCATCGACGCCGTCAAACGCTACGGCATCTTCCGCTGGAAATCCGCCGTCAACCTCAAAACCCTCTCTACCCTCGCCAACGTCCACCCAACTAACGCCTCCCGATATATCATCCCAAGAAAAGAAAAATACCCCTTCCCCCACCTGCGCGACTTCTTCAGCTGCTCCCGACGAGGAAGACAAGTCAAACTCTACGTCCTGCCCAGATGGAAACCCCTCTTCGACCTCTTCCCATCCCCCGACAACCCCAAAGTCTCCGACGAACACCTCACCCGCATGGCCCACCTCTACTTTTTTATCTTCGCAAATCATTACGGTCTTGCCACCAAATGCGACGAATCCTGTAAATACTGTAACGAATTTGCTACAAATCTGTCTCTCTCTCCTCCCCAGCCTTTTTCCTCTACCTCCCTTAAAAATACTGAAGAAAATCCGCAGGGGGGCAACGCGCCCTTGACCGAGTTAGATTCCAACACTGAAATCGAAATCAAAAACAACCTAAGAGAGCCCCTAGCCCTATCGGAAGAGCCGGTATTATCCCAGCCTAGCCTAGCCGAAAGCCCAACCCCGCCAGAGCCACCCCAGCCTTCGGGGGTCTGCCACCAGAGCCCAGAGCCCCCCCAGCCTCCGGCGGGCTGCCACCAAACCCCAGAACCACCCCAACCCCTGCCACCCGCCGAGCCCGCTGAGGGGGATGACCGGACCGCAACCTCCGGTTTTGAAGCGGTGGTAGCGGTTGGCCGGAAAGAAGATAACCAACAACTATCCTCTAACGACAAAAATGAAACAAAGTTAGAGGGGAAGGATTCCGTGCCTTCCAAGTCGGGCGGTGGTGCTGGAGGCGCTGGGGGTGTAAGCAGTGGCGTTGGGGGGGCAAGCGGTGACAGTGGGAGTGAGGGTAAGGGGGGTAGAGGTATGTCGGCTCTTCGCAAGGGCACCGACGGCGGTGGGGGGAGCGGAGGCTCTGGGAACGGTTCGGAGCTATCGGACTTAGACATGGCCGACCGCGAGATTTGGGAATTGGTGGGACGGTTGACGGGGTGGAAGCAAACTGACGGCGGGGTAATTGCGAATGGTTGCCCGCTAACTTATCAGGAAGCTGTTCGGCTCCTTTGCTCCGCCCTTTGGTCTGGTGAGGAGGAATGCCTGCTGCCCTTTGGCAGCCAGGTAGCTGACCCATCGAAGTTGGGGAGGGCAGAGGATGAGGAAATCCTTGAGGGGAAAATCGACGAGTATGAGTATGAGTATTACTGCTTAGATTCAATAGATTTTCTCCCGCCCATTCAGAAGGTTCTCGCCAGTCGGCCGAGGCGGGAGGTGGTTGTGTGGGCGCGCAACGGCTATAAGGCGCAGAAGTGGTGGTGGGATGGAAGGCACTGGTGGAAATTAGGCGAGCATGACTTCCGCGATGAGGATGGTTTAGGAGAGCGAGCCTTCTGGCACGACCCGGATCTGCCGAGTGGTAGTGGCGCTTTTGGGCTGACGAAGCGAGGTCATCGGCTCCAGCTGTGGTATAGTCTGAGAAGATACTGCTGGGTTCTTATCGGGTCGGCGCGTTATGATAAGAAGGCGATGGAGAAGTTCCTTGCTAAGATGCTCCGTCATCGGCGGCGAGAGTATCTCCGAAAGCGAACGGAGCCGAGAATCTGCACGAAGATTCATCCGCTGCGGAAGGGCATCTTTCATCCAGCAGAGTTAAATGAGAAGGGGTGTTGTGCCAAGTGTGGGCGCAAAGTGGCGCCTTCGCAGCTTCGCCTCTTTGACCTTCCTAAGGACTTTGAGCGGGATGTGCGGGAAATTCAGCGCAAGCAGAGAACCTCTGAAGGCACCCTCGTGTTGATGTATAACGGCTACTATCTTTGCGATACCTGCACAAAGGAGGTCCACGTGGACATGTACCGCATCGGTCGGCGGTTTGAGCACCGTTTGTTCAAGAAATACTTTAAGGGTCGGGATTTATTTACCGAGTTAGGAATTGTGCTGGGGGTGCGGGAGCTCTCGGAAGATGAGTGGAAGAACCCCCGCTATGCGTTCCTCTATCGTCTGCGCTTCTGGCCGCAACTTTGTATCTGGCACTTGGAAAAGGTAGGAGGTTGGGGTCTCTTTGCGGGCTGACAGAGTTAATTTCGGCGCCGAAATTAACTCTGCGGGGGGCTATCGGACTTTCTCGACCGTGTCATTGAAGGAGATTGTCTGGCTGTTCTGCGCCAATTGCCTGACGAATGCGTGGACATGACATTCGCCGACCCTCCTTTCAATTTGGGCAAGCAGTATGACTCCTACAACGACCGAAAGCGATTGGACGAGTATCTGAATTGGTGCAAGGCGTGGCTTCATGAGTTGGTTCGGGTGACGAAACCGACAGGTTCTATCTTCGTGCACAACATTCCCAAATGGCTCACTTACTTTGCCACCTTTCTCAACGAAGTCGCTTACTTCAGGCATTGGATAGCGTGGGACGCACCAGGACAACCTTTGGGCAAAACCCTTTATCCCCGTCACTACGGTATCCTTTACTACACCAAATCGCCCAAAGGCTTCAAGTTCTATGACTTGCGCTTCCCTCATCCACGATGTCGCATTTGCCAAGCACCTCTCAGGGACTACGGCGGCAAAAACCCTTAATGCACCCTTTCGGTCCTTTGGTTTCCGATGTCTGGACGGGCATTCACCGCATCCATCACAAAGTTCGCCGTGACGAACACCCATGCCAACTGCCAGAGCACTTGTTGGAGCGGTTGATTTTGATGTGCACCGACGAGGGCGACATCGTGTTAGACCCCTTTGTGGGCACAGGGACGACGGCAGTAGCAGCGAAAAAGTTGGGGCGCCGCTTTATCGCCATTGACATTGACCCCAAATATGTGGCGATCGCCCAGCGGAAACTGGGGCGAGTTCAGCCGACGAAAATCGGAGACTGCTATGTGAGCATCTACCTCGATCGGGTCGTCACCATCCGAGATAAAGACTGGGAAAAACTCCGTCCTTTCCTTGAGACGCAAGAAGGCGCAATGGGTTTGTGGGGCGACCAACCAACAAATTCGCCTTTGCTCTTTGGGGACTAAACTTGGATGAGGAATGGTAAGAGCGGCCGAACATAGGGGAGCATATCGTCGATGGCATCTGGCTTGCTTAAGCCGAGCCATAGGTCGGCGGTTTCAGGGACGTTGGTTACGCCCCGTATGGGGTCTACGACACAGGTGACCTCAAAGTGTGACCCCAACATGAGGGGGACGGTGACAGCCTCTACCCGAAGCGGATTAGGGATACCTGTTACGACGATGATATCCCCACCAGCAGGACCTGAGTAAGGCATATCTTCCCCCGCCTCAAAGGCTAAGGGGATGAGAATTTCTTCGCCTGTTATTTTGTGGACGAACCGTCTGGGGATATAGACGGTCATCGTTTGCGAGGCGGTTATGTAAACATGGACATCAGTTGCATTGATCCTATCTTGGAGGCTGTCTACAAGGCACGGAGCATTGGCTATAATGATGGCGGTATCTTCATCTCGGCCCGTTGCGACCCTAATCACGCAGCATTTCCTTGTCAGCCGAAACCAAAAAAATTGCTCTTTAGGGCGGTAGTCTTTTAGGTCCAGCAAGGCGACTCACCGTCAGAAATTTTAAAATTCTACTGGGTGATGCCCTAATGCCTATTGAGCTCCTTTTGAAGGCACGGATTTATCCAATATCGCTGGTAGGGATTGCGAATAGATACAAACCGCGCCTCGAATTCTCGAGGGAAAACTACAATATTTGGAAAGTAGAGATTGCGGTGGGGGCTCTATCTTCTCTTTTGGAAGAGCTTTGGAAAACGCAAAAGGAGCTTTTGAGGTATGCTCAGAATCTTCCTCAATTGTTCGAGGCGACGGGGTATGATCCTTATTTTATTCAAACCGACTGGCCAGCCTTAGTACCTCTTGCTTTAGCCGTTCACTTACACGGGAATTTCTCTTCCCCAACAGAGAAAGTAGAAGGCGGTTTGGTTGAGTTGTTCAAGGAAAAGTTAAAGAATGCAATAGAGGCGGTAAAATCATTAAAAGTAAGTAATGCCGATGCATCTAAGGCAATAAACGAATTTCTCTCACTATTTCGTGAATGGGCGAAGAATATTGCTCAGGATCCAAATCAAAGACTGGATTACAATGACATTCTTAACGAGGTTAATAGTAAGCTGGGGAATGTTTTTCCTGTTGAGGAGGTTCGTAGGCATATTGCTGCCTTCGCTTCGGACCTTCTGCGATTGGTTTCTGTAACTGAGGAGGAGTTAGGAACCAGTTTTCAAGAACCCATCAATGAATTTTTTAGCCAAGTGAGAGGGACTTATGTTAGCTATCTACAGAGCAATGTATGGTTCAATATGGCCCCCTTTAATTCCATTGAAAATCAGGACTTGAATCAGTTTTCATTTGAGTTTTTCCCGTGGATATTGATTGTCCGTTATTATCTTAACAAGATGACGGGGAATGTTCAGGGGAGCCTTTGGAGACAATTGATGGAAGACCCTAATAAAACTTTGGGGGCTGGTGCGACTTGGGGATCCAACCTCCCTGCTCTGTTGTGGGGTAGCCTTTATCCCTCGCAGCGGGAAGACACATCACCGACCGATGAGAGGATTGCTGAAAAAGCAATTTCCTCCCCGTCAGTAATTGCTCCGCTTGTTTCTGGAGCAACCTCAGTGGGCAAGTCTAAATTGACTAATTTGTCTTTAGCGACCACGGTGGCAAATGACATTGCTGTTCTGACAACAGGAGTACCGCTTGGTCTTGAAACTGCAGAAGTTCATCGCCGCAACTATCCGGGCCAATTGAGTGGGATCGTGGATTGTTTGAAGGACGTCTTGGTTTTTGTTTTGAGTTCTCTTGAAAGTTCGAAAGATCCAGCAGTTACTTTAGCTACTTTAAAAGAAATTTTAGAGAATCCAAAAACTCCCACGCTATCATCTTTTCTAAAGAGTCTGTTAAATATTACATCTATAGATAGTATTAAGGAAGAGCAAATTAACGAGTTTAAGCAAGTTTTGCGAGAGAAAGTCAATAGATTAGAGGACTTAGAGAGGCGTTATTCTCAGCAACAAGATCGTTTGCGTAGAGCTTGGGAGTTTGTCAGCGAATTTGGTGAAATAATTGGGTGGAAAGTGGGATTTCACGAAGACGTGGACAGAATGATAGAGAATATTTTCCGGATGTTAGTAGAAGTGTCAGCAAATTATCGTAGTTCTGGATGGAGAAAATCTCTTTGGCCCCTTGCCTCTAGAGCTTATAGGTTTTTCGGCAGCCACATAGCAGTGTCATACGGTGCTCCTACTAATGAGTCTGAGGCGACTGGTTCCTTAGAGGGCGTGAAAGGTCCTCGTGCAGCTATGCTTCGGTTTGTAGACACTGTGCTGGGCACTACCGCGTCGCCTCCGCAGGAAGATGAAGATCTTTTTAGGCGGTTCGTTAACGCTATTAGGGAACTTCATAAGGTTTTAACTATGATAGCAGCTGCAAGGGATAAAAGAGCTGTTTTAGGTATTTCTTCCGCCGGGTGGAAGAGTGAACTCGATAGTCGATTGAAGGAAATTGGGTTAAGTGTGGAGGAAATTGTCAAAAGTGATAATGTCGAGGATCTTTATGAGCAAGCGAAGGCGAAAGGGGTCCTTACTCGAGAGAAACTGGAGGAAATTTTCTCATGGTTTAGGGGAATTGTGGAAAAAGCTTGGGAAAATCTTGCCGACAAAGCCGCGAAGCGAGTATCGCGGGTGGTCAAGGGACTAAGCTTGACGACGATGCCTCCTGGGGAGTTGTCGGAGTGGTTGGCAACGTTGTTTAGGGCTGCGCGTGTGGAGCAGTATGGGACGGTTTCCATTGCAGAAGAGGTTCGCCGTGAGGGATCTGAAGAAGGTGGTGAGAAGTCCGTTATTTTGGAGGCACAGACAATTGCAACTACAGAAGAAATAGAGGACTCTCTTCGTAAGATATTGGAGGCGTTCGCATCGGCGCATAAGGATGTAGGGAATATCTCTTCTCTTTTAGGAAATTTTGCGGAGGCTTGGGATAAGTATGTCGCTGAAATCGGAAGGAGCGAGATAACGATTGATTCGGTAGAGTTCGGTGAAATAGTTGGTAGGGTGCTTGAGGAGCTACTGAGACAAGGCAAGGTACATAAAGACTTCGTTAAGGATTTTGTAATATGGTTGTATAAAGTTAAAGGAGGTTCTATAGCGGGACTGGAAAGGTTACCTAACTTACAAGGCATAGTTGGTGAAGCTTTGGAGGGACAGGGTGAAGAAAAGGGAGGGGTTGAAGAGCCTTCAGAGTCAGAGGAGGTGGAGGAAGGGCCGGCACCACCATTTGGGCCTGAAGAAAGCACGTCAGCTCCCTCCGGTTTGGAGCAGGAGAGTAGTTCAGTTTCTCCTTATGGTTCAAGCGAACCTTCTGAATTCAAAACAGAGAGAAGAGAAGAGGAAGAGAAAAAAGAAGAAGGGGGAAGGCGCCTCCTACTTAAGTTTGTCTTTTTAGCGAAAGCGCTGCGAGTCTTTCCTTAACAAACTCTATTCCACCCTTGCCAACTCTTAGGAAGAAGTGAGCAAGCGACGGTGACAAAGCGGCGATAAGAACGATGCAGACTATCTCCGCTACTGGGTTTTTAGTTGTTACTGCTTTGTAAAAAAGCATTGCTTGCGTCAGGATAGTCATGAAAAGCCATTGCCATTCCTTCTTCATGTTCTCTTTTTCTTTTCGCCTCCTTTCTTAATTAAAGACTGTTTCTTCCTCCTGTTGGTCACCCAACGCTTTTTGTACCTTTGTGTTCATTTGAGCCATGGTTTTGTCAAACTCTAGGGCGGCGGAGATGTAGGTCAGCAGGGCGGCGATGAACAGGTCGACAAGTGGCTCAAGTTCTGCATCCTTCGTCTTGAGGTAGGACAGGACGGCAGGAAAGTAGACGAGGATCCCCCACATCGCGTTGATCAGCACGGCCATTATATTTGCTAATGTAAGAGCATGCGGGTCCATTTCCACTATCGGTTGTAGGTGTAAGATAAGGGCTGCATCGGCGTAAAAGGCTTGTGCTGTGACGATGAGGTTCTCCGTTTGACTTAGTATTTTTATGTATCTCATGTTTATTTCATCTATTTGCGTATTCTCTATGGTTGCTGTGCTCATGTGCTTAAATATTTGTTCTTTGATGTTGCCTTCTTCTGGTTTCAGTTCTTTTGGAAGGAGTCCGCCCTCGCTCATTAGGTCGATAATTTGAGCGATGGAACGGTGTATCCTTACCAGTTTATTGAAATGGATTAACGGCAGTCTTTCCGAGTTAGCCATGTTGGGTGGTGGGGTGGACACCCCCCACTTGCGCACCTCCTTATCTCGCATCATCTAAGATGAATTCTAGATTCCATTGTGCCAAGGTGTCTCGGATTCTCTTTATGGGGACGGCAAGGTTAATAGTTTCCCCAGCGCCCCGAGTTAGCATTCCGGCGTAATAGCACCGCTCATTGTCTACGACAAAGATGCCGCCGCCCGACGAGCCAGGTTGGGCTGTCGAAGAAAGCTGGATGAACGGTTTATTGTTGAGCATGCGGCTTGTTGCCGAGATGACACCGAAGGTAACGGAGTTAACGAGTTCGCCTAACATTGAGCCGCAGTGGTAGACTGGTTGTCCAGCGTAGACCGATTTATCTTTTGGTAGGGGTCGTGCCCCGAAGGGCAGTAGGTCTTCCTCGTAGGGTTGGAGCACTGCGAGATCGTTACCACCTCGTTCTTCAATGGGCGAATATTTGAGGATTTTACAGCGTAGGCGCAACTCGCCGGTTACAACTCCGTCTTTCACTCGTTCAATGACTACGGTGACGTCGTCAAATACAGCAATTTTTACGTCTTTTTGTTCTTCGCCTGGCTGGGGAGGTTTGGTAATGTACCTGATGGCTCGGGAAACGACATGCCCTGCTGTGAGGACAAACGTCCCTTTAGATGTTTTGAAGACAGTGCCCGACCCAGCGACTATCCATTGGCTGGTTGCTCCGCCGATCCCTTCAAAGACGGCTACTTGGACGGAAGGAGCGAGCACTCTTTCACGGATTTCTTGTTCATTAGGAAGTTGGGTTGCGATGGCAATAGCGATTGCCATCCCCAGTGCTGCGGTGGCTAAGGCTCCTACTCGTTTCATTAACCTTTGCCTCCTGTTCTGGGGTACCTTTTGTTGTGCCGTTAATATTATAGCCTACGGCTGGTGTAGGATAGCATTTATCCAGAGCAAGTAGGCGGCAAGGTCGTGGAGGGCTGCTGGTGAGTATTCTGACGGGTTGATGCGGCTCGCTATCCACGTGATAAGGGGTTCTCTGGCTTTGGCGGGGGCGGCTCGCCCTCGTCCCTTCAATTGCGTTTTTGATAGGGCAGCTTCTCGTCTGGAGATGATTTCCATGATGTGGAGCATTTCTTCCCACAATCTTGTCTTCTTGCCAGGCTTTTTCATAGCAGCGCCCTCCGATAGGATTTTAGGAAGCGTGTTTTTCCAGTTTAATATCCAGACGGGCTAATACCTCTTCTATTGTTTCTACGGGCGTTATCCTGATTCTATGTGATAGTTTGCTTTTCTTAAGCCAGTAGTCTACTTCGTCTTTATTGGCAGCAGGGATAAGGATTTCTTCTAGCCCGGCGTTTTCTGCTGCGACAATTTTGGCGGGCAGACCGCCGACGGGGAGAATTTCGCCGCTGGCACTAATCTCTCCTGTCATTACCACGAGTCTTCCAATCGGTCTGTTGAGGTGGGTGCAGATAAGTCCGATGGTGATGGCAAGGCTGGCAGACGGCCCTCCCCGTGGCAGGGAAACAGATGGAAGATAAACGATCCATTTGGTATTAGCGCTGTCGAATGTAGGAATGTGATGTCGGCACCATAGGAAGGATGATTTGATACTTTCCTTCATGCTATCATCAGCATTTCCAATGATTTCGATGTTCCAGGGGGAGTTATTATTTGCAGCTTGGTCAATCTTATGAATTTCCACCCAGAAGACGACCCCCTCGCCACTTCTATTGACCCCGACGACGGGGATATAGCCGACACGCTGGGCATACTCATTCTTCCACTCCACGAGGGGAACGGGTGGGGGGAAGTGGCGTTGTATGAATTTCGCCGTAACCCTTTTTTCTTGAAGGCACAGGGCTTTTCTTAAGGCACTTTCTACCTGACGTTTGACCTCTCGGACGCCCGCTTCCCATCTTCCCCAAGTTTTGACGATGTAGGAGATAGCGTCGTCCGTAATAGCCACATGTTCTTCTGTTATTTGCCAGTTCTTTCGTATGGTTGGTATAAGGTAATGCTTTACGATTTGGAATTTTTCGGGAAGAAGGTAGCCGTTAAACTGGATGAATTCCATGCGGTCGGCGAGGATCGGGTCTATATTCTCTTGAACATTGGCGCCACAGATGAAAAGAATATTGGAAAGGTCAATGGGGTAGTCTACATAGTGATCGAAGAAATCGTGATTTCTATCAGGGTCTAGTGCGTCCAGCAGGGCGGCGTCAGGTCTACCTTTGTAGCTTAGCCCAAGCTTATCGATTTCATCAAGGAAGATAATTCCGTTTAGTGCTTTCAATTGGGCGAGGGCAGAGGCGATACGACCTGGCATAGCGCCGATGTAGGTTCGGCGGTGTCCCTTAATTTCTGATTCATCTGAGACGCCGCCGAGGCTAACCCTGTAGAAGGGCAATTTAAGCGCTTCTGCGACCGCTGCTGCCATTGATGTTTTTCCTGTTCCCGGTGGACCAATAAAGCAAAGGATATTGCCTTTTGGTGGTCTCTTGAGATGAGTGTAGAGGGCTAAATATTCCGATATTCGTTCCTTTGCGTCAAAGAGTCCGTAGTGGCTGTTTTCTAAGGTAGTTATGACCTCGCTGAGATTTGTGTTGGGTTCAACATACTTCCCCCACGGTAATGAGAGGACGAATCGCACGTGGCGTAGGGTAATTGGTCTTTCTGGGTTAGTGATGTACCCTGCTACCGATTCTACTTCTTCTCGGAGTTTTGCTTTTAGCTGTTCTGGTAGGTTGGGATTGGTTTGTATTTCTTTTAGGAGTTCGTCAGCTTCGCTATCACCTGTTGTATATGAGATTTCTTTTATTTCGGTGTTAATGGCGTCACGGAGGTGTGATAGGAATGCCAGTCTTTGCTGTTTTGCGGCGGATTCGTCAGCTTCTTCCCTTACTTTTTTCACCTCTTCCATCCGTATCTTTAGAGCTTTGACAAAATTTAGGACTTCCATAGCGAAGTCTCTAAAGTTCGTGGTGCTGACAATTGATTCGTAGTCGCTTGGCAGCATAAAGTAGGCGACATTATCGGATTGAAGGATTTCTATTATGATGTGGTAGAGAGATTGTTGTAGCCCTTCGCTGGATGAGATTATTAGCGGGTCTTTGTTTCTCACTTGGTTGTAGGTCTTTTGAACGATTGCTTTGAGGGTAGGGACTAATTCAAAGAAGTCGCTCATGTTGAAGAACTGGAATATTTGGATACAGGCATCAGCAAGGGCGAAGTCGGGTTTATCCGACAGGTATGGACTAAATGGGATGGTATTTCCTTTGCCTACGAAGCATTGCGCCTCGTTGTCGAACCAGATTTCGTTTATCTGGATTGCGTTGCCGAGGCTGGTTTTCACCCACCAAATATTTTTCTCTTCTTTTACCTTTTCCCACTTTGTTACAATTACCCCTCGTCTTAACAGGTCAGTTCCGTCTTTAACTTCTTGGGCGCTGAAGAAGCGTTGTGGGACGAGGGCAACGCCGAGGGGATGTTGAAGGGCGTTAAGTGAAATCGTTCGCCCTACCGCTATTCCGTCCCGTTCTGTCCTTGGGTACGGATAAAATCGAATCGGAAGTATGGCGAAAGTGATTTCACTCACGACAGTCTTCTACCTCCTTTGTCTCTGCTATAGGTATGGATGCGATGAATTTCACACTTCTAAATTTATTCTTTTTCTCTTCAAGAGTTTTCTGGCAATCGCGTCGCTCGTTTATTATTATACCGAGTATTGTAGAATCCGTCACCAAGTCTCTGTCGGTATCGGTCGTGTCAAAATCGCTGATGAGGATAATGGCTTCAGGCTTTAATTGCTCTTTGTCTATAAGCTTTTGGATAGACCTGAAGATTTCTGTTCCGCCTCGTCCTTTCATTGTCGTTAGGAATTCTGGGAGTTGTTCGCTGGCGTAGGTGGATACCCAGCGACTTTGGAAGTCGGCGTCAACCTGTGCGACATGTATTTCTGTGGTCGGATAAATGGATTGGAGCATCTTCACTATGGTTATTACTAAGGATGCGCAGGTTTGTAATCCTGCCTTAGACATAGACCCCGATGTATCTATTCCTATGACGATTTGTCTTGGGTACAGGGGGAGAACGATTTCCGCATACTTTTGCTGCCAGAGGAGTAGGATATCGTATTCTGGTCGGCTGAAGCCTCGGCGCTTTGTCACCGTTGCCTCTATGATATTTTGGAGTCGAAATGTGAGGTTCCCGCCGATGGCGGGGGGTATGTATTCCACGGCACCACCAGTTGATTTTCCAGCCGTTAGGGGTAGTGTCATCCAAGTTAGCTTGGTCTCGTCTGGGATGTTGGGGTTGTTTGAAATTTGCTGGTGAAACTGTTCAAAGGCGGTATTTAGTTGTTCGGGGCTTAGGATGCGGCTGGCGAAGGACTGTTTAATAATGCTTTGGCTGTCCATCTCGCGGATACTGCGCCAGCCCTGATGGTCATCACCGAAGCCCATTTGTCTCGTGATGTTATTTGAGTGTCGTAACTTTAAGAAGATTTCCTCGGCGCTTAGCCCGAGCCATTTTCTCTTTACTGGTTTAATTTGTTTGAAGGTAGAGGAGCTGATAGTGATGAGTAGGTGGTTGACCTCCAAGTCACAGGAGTAATCCCAGCGGGGGTCGTTATGGAGGACTGTACCTCTGCGGAAGTGAAGGAGGAGAATGTGGGCGGCGATGTGGCACAAGTAAATCCTTAGGTGGGCAGGGGTAATTTCTTCCAACCACTCTTCACCGACTTCGCCCACAAAAAAAGTTGTGGCTCACGACTTGTAGCGTAGGGGGTGTGGAAGGTTTATCGGCGAGGACCCAGACGGCGGGCAGGAAGGCTGCCAGCACGGGAAAATCTTCTACTACCGATAATAAGACGCTATAGAGTTTGTGCACGTTCCATGCCTCCTTCTTTCAGGCGCCGTATGTATTCTCGGACTAACCGACGGAGACGGTGCGGGTGACGGGCAACCCGCTGTCTATATTTTACTTCACGATGCGGCCTTTCTGCTTTTTTTGTAGACATCTGCCTTCAATAGGTAGTCTTCCAGCTTTTCCTTCCATTCAAGGGCGCGCCGCCAGAGGGAGGGCCGGATATCCCGCAGGTTCTTGTTGAAGATGATGGTTTCTAAGCCTTCAATCGTCTTGTGGAGGACGGTAGCGGCCTCTTCAGAGATAGTGACTGGGAGAGGTTCGCCGCACCGATCGCACCAAAGCGGTGCGGGGACGATGTCTTCGTCTTCCAACGAGGCGACCATTACAGCTTTTTGCAGGAGGACGCTTTCTTGCTCCTTTGCGCAGGTGGGGCAGTAAACCTTTTCGCCCGCCTCTAGCAGGACGACGGCGCCCTTCCGCACGGAAAGCGGAGCCGCCCCGCACTTGGCACAAACAATGCCGTCGTGGACTTTCTCCAACCTGAAGGCCCTAGATCTTACTTTGTCTGGCAATCCTTGACGGCACTTAGAACAGATGACGTTTTTGCCTAGCGCATACCACTCCATTTTTGCTTTTTGCCACCTGCTCTTTTCCAGGCTACCTTCGTCTACCTCATATGCCTTTTCTTCGTCCCACCAATAGAAGCACTCACCGCAAAAGCATGGGTGAGATTCGTCCTTTTCCCAATTTCTCACCTTCTCGTCGTTTTCATCTATCGTGTCTGGGCAAGGGCAGCTGCATCCCTCTTCTTTTCGCCAAGGCATATTGCATCACCATTCTTGATTTTAGGATTTTATTCCCACGATATTTGTTGTATTAGGAAACTTCCCGCCTGGTTTCCAGATGCCAGTTGAAGATCCTCCGTCTAACCGTATGGCATCCGTATATCCGAGCCGCAGCAATTGTCTGCCCGTTTCCCACAGGGATGATCCTCTTGAGATGCCAATAGCGATTAGGTTTTTCTTTTCGTTCCACGCTATGAAGGAGAAGTAATGATGCTCAATGATATAAGGAGATATTCCTTCTTTTCGCAGTTGCTGGTAGGTCGCTAATGTTCCTCGTCGTAGGAAGTATGACCCGCCGCCGATTGCTAATCGTATTTCATTCGTTTTTATTTCTTTTTTGCCTATAAATACCTTCTTTCCGTTTGACCGAACCAAACCCATATAGACGGTATTGTCTTGAAAGATGACGAGGCACCCCCGTTCGAGGCTATCCCACCAAGGGAATGGGTAGAGGACTTTTCCATCTCGGACGACCCAGTTGGCGAGGGTTTTGTGGCGGATGCTAAAGAATGTCCCGTTTATTGCGACTTTCAAGTCTTTTAGGCTTTCCCCTTTTAGTCGAAATGCCAATTTGTCTGGTGGCGCCGTTCCGGCGATGATGACCTCAGCGGCGCCTTTAACACCGATGATGCTAATGATAAGGGCAATGACGAGCAACCTCATTTTCCTCTCGGAGGCTTACTTATTGTCGCCCCCACGGTAAATTTTAGGTCTCTTCCGAGGTAGGACTTAAGTGGTGTTGTTCTGTCGTTAAAATTTTGTTGTGGAGGTGATAAAGGTGACCGATTTATTCCTGCGTTGCTTAAGGTTTGTTCTAAAGTGGGAAGGCGGTCTTAGTAATGACCCAGACGATCCAGGCGGTCTGACGAATCGGGGCGTTACGCAGGCTCGTTATGACCAGTATCGTAAAGAAAAGGGGCTCCCGAAAAGGAGCGTTGCCCAAATGACCGAGCAAGAGATGCGGGAGATTTACTGGAAGTATTATTGGGTTCCAGTGAGGGGGGACGAGTTTCCTTATCCTCTTGCTCTTGCTGTTTTTGATACGGGTGTCAATATGGGGACGGTGACGGCGGTTAGGCTTTTGCAGCGAGCTATCAATGACTTGTTACCGTCTGCAAAGTGGATAGATGTAGATGGCAAAGTGGGGCAGCAAACCTTATCTGCTGCTAAGTCTTTGCCGGATAGGACCCTTGCGTTGAAGTTGTGCGACCGTCGGGAGGAGCGCTACCGAGCGATCGTTCGTGCTAATCCGAAGTTGGGGAAATTCCTGCGGGGTTGGCTTAACAGATTAAATGACCTACGCAAGGAAATTCAGAAGGGCGCGTAGCTCAATGGCAGAGCAGCCGGCTCATAACCGGTAGGGTGGGGGTTCGAGTCCCTCCGCGCCCACTTTATGTCGTCGTGGGGTGAGGGGGCTCAGAGTTAATTTCGGCGCCGAAATTAACTCTGTCCTAACAAGGTTGCTACGAAGCGTAGGCAAAGTGACGGTAAATCCCTTGATTTTCTTGCTGTCGATTATCTCGGCTCAGTCGCATCTCGTGTAGGAGCACGAGACGCAAGCTGAGCAACCGCCAAGCCTAATCATGATCCCTCCGCACTCTGGGCAGGTCATGCCGTCAATTTGTATGGTCTCATCTGATTTTCCTTTTTGTGCGGTTTCAGCGATTAGGTGATTACCGTTTTCTGGTTCACCGCACGCTTTGGCGAGTGCCCTGCCGACGGCATCGGGGACAGAAAAAACAACAGTCCCGTCGGGCTGACGCTGCCAACTCCCGCTTCGGATAAGTCTCAGTTGTTGGATGAGTTCTTGTGGCGGAACATCATATTGGAGACCAATACTTAAGGCCCTACCGAGGGCCTCGCCGAGTGCTGCCGTCGTTGACCCGCTTTTTCCGATGTTGATGAAGACCTCACGGACTTTTCCTTCCGCATCTTTAGAAACAGTGATGTAGACGTTGCCTGCCTCTGTTCGGTATTTGAAGACCTCGGCGTTGAGGGACGCAGGGCGGACGAACCGAACTCGTTTGGGCTCGGACTTTTCTTTTTCTGTTCTCAGGATATCTTCTCGGCTACCTTCTCGGTAGACGGTGATGCCTTTGCATCCCCGCTTCCACGCCTCA
This sequence comes from Candidatus Caldarchaeales archaeon, assembly GCA_032249095.1. Classification (GTDB taxonomy): domain Archaea; phylum Thermoproteota; class Nitrososphaeria_A; order Caldarchaeales; family Calditenuaceae; genus HRBIN02. The sequence continues at coordinate 16,994 of JAVVGN010000014.1, forward strand.
AAGTAAATATCCTCTACGGCTTTAGGTGGTATGTCGCGAGGTAGGTTGACGGTGCTGCTAATTGCGTTATCAATCCCTGCGGTTTGGATAGTTGCTTGCATTTCTACTCTCATGATTGGGTCGATTTCGTGTGCTGTGACCAGGTGTGGAGGCAATTCTTTCTTTCCTGTAACTTTGAAGTAGTCGTTCACTGTCGGGTGGAAGACCTCGAATTCCTTCTGGCTGAGGCTTTCGGAGCGCCTGTAGTATTTGACTTGGAAGATGGGTTCGATGCCCGTAGAGACTCCTGCCATCGTGCCGATGGAGCCTGTTGGGGCGATCGTTAGCAAGGTGACGTTGCGGATGCCGTGCTTTTTGATTCGTTCCCTCAGTTGTTTGGGCAGGCGTTTGACGAATTCTGACTGGCTGTATCCCTCCCAGTCAAAGGCAGGGAAGGGGCCCTTTTCTATGGCTAAGTTAATGCTCTCGTCGTAGGCGGTATCTCGCATGACGGTGAAGACTTTTTCGGCGAATTCTACTGCCTCTTCGCTGTCATACTTGATCCCCAAAGCAAAGAACATATCCGCTAATCCCATGATGCCTAATCCCAGCCGCCGCTCTCGGTTTTGAACCTCCCGCTGGGCTGGCAGCGGATATTTGTTCTTGGCGTCGGCATAGTCTATGACGGCATCAAGGAATCGGACGCCAAGCCTAACTGCCTTTTTGAATTCCTCAAAGTCAAAGTGGGCATGTTCTGTGAATGGGTCTTTGACGAACTTGTAGAGGTTGATCGCTGCAAGGTTGCAGGCGCCGTATGCGGGCAGCCCGATTTCGGAGCAGGGGTTAGTTCCAAGCAGCGGGTGGAAGTATTCGCTGTTACTGTTTCTTTTCATGGTGGACCAATATATTAGGCCTGGCTCGGCGCTGTTTGAGATTACCCACCCATTAGCGAGGACAAAGGTATGATTATCGGCGACAGTGATATCATAGACCTTTTCTTCTTGTCTTCCAGCCAAACGGACGTTCACGATTTTCTCGTAATGAATATCTGCTGCTAGGTGGCGGCGAATGTGTGGGTCTAACGATAATATAGGGTAGCGAAGAATGGTTGCAGGAGCGACCCGTTCGCGGATACAGCCCCTCCAAATTCGATAGAAGAGGACGAAATTTGCGATCATGGGAATGCCGACCAGCTTAGATGTGGTTGTTAAGGCATGCTGTTCTAGTCGTTCTTGCTTGCGTCGGATAAGGAAGCCAACGCGTTGGGCGAAGAGGTTATTGTAGCCCTGATAAATCTTCAACCGATAAGTGTCACGGGTTCGGCAAACCTTTCCGTTGATAACCTTCTCTTTGCCTCTTTGAGCCAAGCTGAGACGGCTGTGGATGCCCAACAGCAAAAGCAACCGCTGGACGGATTCCAAAATGGAGCGAGAAACGGACGAGACAGAAATCGTTCCGCCCTCCTCCACACAGCCGTCGCCGCTAAAGTAACCACGCAAGAAAGCAGCAATAATGGGAATGGGGGCTTCTGCGAGGAAGGAGGGGACTACTTTTTGCCCATTTTGGTAAATGCCGAGTGCTTGGAGGGTTAGGCGGAGTGTAGTGCAGTCTATGCGCAAACTGACCCAATTACCTGCTTGGCGTTCCCATACCCACTTCGCGTTGAACCTGCGAGCAATTTCTTCCAACAGAGGCTGCAATTCTTTTGCTTCTTCTACGTGCAAGGCAAGTCGCAAGCCGCTTTTCCTAACAGAACCCTCTGCTAACCACAGCCCCAGAAACTCTGCGAAAGTCTCGTCTACAGGGAAACGTAAAGGTAATTGTAAGTCGTGGTGGTGACTTGGCTTCCAGAAGACGCCATCGGCAGGGATTTCCACGCCTTGGGCTCTCAACCGCACGGCTTCTTTGATAGGTAGATGACCTACCCGCAGATATTCATCAGCTCGCCACGCCTTTCCGCTGGGGAACTTGCCCAGCAAGTGACGGACGCGCGGCGTTTGAAGTAACTGGATAATTGGCTCACCTGTCAACCCATGACCGAAAGCAGCCAGAGTCTGCCATTGGTCCCGTAAATCCACCCAGGCGACCTGTTCGTCCTTAGCCTCATCTTTCTCGGTGGTTTTAGCAATAGCAACGAAATCGCCTGGACGAAGGGCAGAGACGGGAACACTTTCTATGCTCCCTTCAGGCGTAAGGCGATAAACGATATGGTCTTCGGTGGCGACGAAAACTTTCCCGCTTTCCGTCTCCGCCTCATAAAGCCTTTTGTCGTTTGCAAACTCGTAAACCTTCGTGATTGGCTTCCGCTCCAGTTGCAGCGTTTCCAAGTTCAGCGAAAGAACCTCATAATGCACTTTCGAGTTAGCGTGCCATTCCTTCACTAAGTCACCGATGCGCATCAACTGTCGCTTACCATCTTTCCAGACGAATAAAAGTGTGTCGTAAGGCACACAAGCCCAGGCTGACTTTACGATCTCGTCCATTAGTTCTCTTGCGTCGATTTTCTTTTCCACTTTGAATCCTTCGCCTTCGAACCTGAGCCACCATTTTCGACCGCGCTTAACTGCTTCCATGAACTCGTCGGAGATTTTTACGGAGATATTGGCGTAGCGGACTTTCGTCAAATCTCGCTTGATTTTGACGAAGTCTAGAACATCGGGGTGCCAGTCCTCAATGGTTATCATTAGAGCGCCCCGTCGGAAATGCTGCCCGATGGTTCCTGTCGTGAGCGAGAATAATTCCATGAATGAAACTGCGCCTGTCGAGAACCGTGCTGTATTTCTTACTGGCATTCCTGCTCCACGAAGGGGCGATATGTCCGTCCCCACTCCGCCTCCCATTGAATATGTTCGTGCCATCTCTTTAGCGCAATCATATATTGCTTCTATGCTGTCTCCCTTTATCGGAATAAAAAAGCAGTTGTAGCACGTGCATTTTTGTATTTCGTTTCCTACTGCGTGTAGGATCCGCCCGCCAGGGACAAACCGAAAATCGCTAAGGAGCCACCAATAATCTGGATTGCTTTCTAGCCCCAGTGCGGCTAACACCCGCCGCCACATATCTTCAGGTGTTTCTTCAACGATGTTGTCCTTTTCGTCACGCAGGGCATATTTCTCCACAAAGATGCGTGCTCGCAATTCGTCGCCACCGAAGAACTCCAACGCCTTCTTCATTGCCTACCTATCCTCCTTCCGTAGGGTTGAGTTACGGTCTAATTATACCTTAGGATTCCTTTTCTGGATCGTTAAGGACTTCTTTGATGTCCTCTGATTCCAAATCGGGGTAGGCGGCAAGTATCTCTAATTCTATATTAGTTCTATATTATAACTTGAGCGTTGCTTGCGCTATAATACTTGCTGGCTTGAACAGGCAATGACCTTTGCTGGAGGGATCGCTATGCAAGAGCCAGTAGGAATACTTACAGCACTGCTGAAGATTATAAGGTGGCTGCGGGAGGAGACGGAGCGCAATAAGTTGTTTTGGGAAATGCGTCAAAGCGGGGTGGCGGAGGTATCGGTGAGGAATTACACATTTCGGCTTATCGCTGCGGAGATGGAAGTCCCCCAAGAAGGAAAGATAGAAGTGCCAGGTGCGGGTAAGGGTCGGGCGTTTGCGGTTCGCCGATTCACCCAGATTTTTGTCCTTCAAGGGGATAATCTTCTTATCCATGCAGCCAGTTTCATGCACCCTGTCCTTGAGAGCGAATTGGCGTCTCTTGCCGATGTCGTCATTTCCCAAATCGCCGCGAGAAACGAAGAGCGGTTACGCCGTCTGCTTACCGACTTGGGATTAACCTCCTAAAAAGGTCTACATACTGCTTGGCTCTAAAATCCCACGAGAACGCCAGTTTTTCCGACGGAGGTGGGAAGACGGGTTCCAATTTTCTGTTTTTGATGATTTCTTCGATTCCTGCGCCAATCTCCTGCAATACATCCCCCTGTCTGTAAAGGATAGTATTTCGTTCTCCCAGTAAGGACCATGTGTTGGTGGCGATTACGTACAGGCCGAGCGCCCAGTATTCATAAATCTTGATGGGGTCGGCAAACACTGCCGCTGTGTTAAAGGGTTTGAACGGCACCAACCCGATGGCGGGGTAGATGATTTTTGCTTTTATATTGAGAAAGTCAATACCGATAGGGGAGATTTCAATGCTTAAGTTGTCTGGTCTTTCGGGGAAAAGTTCCTCTGGCGTTAGGGGGGATGCGAGAAAGTAATGAAAGTAGCATTGCGGGTACCTCTTAGGGATTTCTTGTAAGGCGGCAAAGTCAGTCCATTCTTGGCCAGGAAAATATGCCCCCCAATAGTATATGTGGACCTTTGTATCCGTGCGGACTGGGGGCGGGGTCATCGCTTCTTTTCGTATCCCATTTCCTATGACATAGACGGGCTTTTTATAGGGAAGGTATTGGCAAGCAAGTTGCGGGTTGACCGTAACAATGATGTGGCTCTTTTGGGCTGTATAGTCGTCTGCTTCCCGCAAATCTAAATTTTCTATTAGTTCGTTTCCTCGCCAATAATCGCATATGTCATATATGATTGGACCCAAGCAAAACATGTTTTGGTTTTCTAATACACCCCATTTCCCTGGAAAACCGACGACGAGGATATCCACTGGTTCTCCCGTCCATCGGAATTCGGGCGGAGTAGCTCCATCTGTTTGGGAGTAGAATAGCACTTTTATGTCTGGGAAATTTCGCTTTATCGCTTCAGCGAGGGCTTGGTATCTTTGGTTTCCACCCGTTGCCCCCCACGGGGCACCTGATATGAAGAGTACCCGCAAGGCGGGTCACCTCCCCCTCGTAAATTTTAATTTGCAGTTTCCTAAAATCGTTGGTGGAGGTGTTTTGCTAATGTCGTGGAAACAAATTTTCCACGAAATGTTAGAGTTGCAGCGTGAGCGCCATCGGGTAGCCGCCCAGTTGAATAAGGCGCGGCGAAAGGGTGCTTCAAGTCTTTTGGCTCGGGATATGGTTGGTTTGCGGAAGGCTGTAAGGGACATTACCCAATTGGCTGGTAAGGGTGAGGCGGCTGCTTCGGTTCTTGCGAAGGCGTTATCTAGCATTCCAGTTGCTGACAGGAAGATGGCTGAGTCAGCGGTGGATGTCGTTCTTGAAAAGGAAGGCGTGTTGGAGAGCATAAAGAAGCGTTTCGCCGCTAAAGAGGCGAATATAAAAAGGAAAATTTCTCAGCTCATTCTGAAGGAAGTTTTTGGCGGCACTTCTACGGCAGAGGATGTGGCGGCGGCGAAGGAGCGACTTCAAAAGGCCCTGCGGGAAGCGAAAACACTTGATGAAGTCGTTGATGCCTGCCGTTCCTACATCCTTGTTAAAGCTAATCGTCTTTTGCAGGAGAATGGCGGGAGACTGCCCCATGACCCTGACGTTTTGGGCGCGACCAAAAAAACGGTGAGGGGAATCTGGAAGGACGCCTACCGAAAGGAATTGCAGAATACGATTCATTCGCTGTTGAAGAAGGAGAAGGGTGGGGAGGTGGCGAAGCGCCTCTTTGAGTTGTGGCTGGAGGAGAAGGTAGGGTCTCCTCGCGCAAGCAAGGCTGTTGATAAGCTGTTTCCTGTCTTGGCAGCGACGTGTGATTGGGAGCTAGTAACAGGGTTGTTTCGGAAGGGGGTTTGATGGACCTGACCTTTGCCGAGTTAGCAGATCGTTTGATGGCGAAGGATGAGGAAACATTGAAAGAAGCAGCGAGGGCGGCGGTGCAAGTGCTCAAGCTCTTTGATCATGATTGGTTTAATTGGGAGGTTTTGGGCTGGGCACTTGCCCGCCTTCTCGGCATCTCCGAAGAGGAATTAGAGGAAAATCCGGAATTGGGGTGGGCAGTGAAGGGGTTGGTCGGTCATGCCTTAAGTCGGTCGGAGAAGAGGCAGTGGCAATTGATTGGTGAGACCTTGTTGGATCTGACGGAAATGCCACCAGAGGCAATTTTGGTGCGTTTTGGTCGGAACAAGTTTCTACCGGCTCTTGTTGCCCACTATCGCATCAGTTGGCAATTTCCCGATATTCGGGAGGAATATCAAAAGGTATGCAGGAAGTTAATGGGGGTCACGCCCTGATATGCCTTGGTTTGTTCTTTCAGGACGGAACGTTGGTTTTCGGATTGGAAAGTGGGCTCCTGATTTTGAAGCAACTGTCCCAGTTATCAAAGATGTTCTTTATGGTCTTTCTGATGCCACGTCGGTGCCTACAGGAGTTACCATTTTCACCAACCCGTGCTTCCTTAATGAGGTTGACATAGATATGTCTGCTGGCATTAACCCCATCGTGGCATTGGGTGTGGAAAACATTGCTTCTTTGGAGGAGTTCGTCGTCCGAGCGCAGAACGTCCGCACGCGGTTTACTGTTCAGTCTCAGCAGGCGGGGGCAACGAGCGGACCAATAGATTTCGTCCATAACTTGATATCGGGCGCTACGAGGTTGGGCACCTCTGTTGGCGCTAATACTTATCACCTGCCGCCCTATTTCCTAGATTTCTTTGTGGTTGAGCCTCGCGTTGGTGCCTTAGGCACCCCTGTTAGGGTTTGGCGGCTAAGTGCTCCGTTCGCTTTCATTCGGAACTTACGGTGGACGCAACGCCCAGAGGATGCGGCGCAACTGGAGATCACTTGGTTTGTCCCCTATATCTTCTTTGGAGATGTCGGTACATCGGTCCCAACTCTCTCTTCCTATGATGCCTCAGCGGGCGTCCTTATCGTCCGCGAAGCTGTCTTTGATATTGAAAGTGAGGAAAGTGACAGAACGGACAACGTCTTAGACCTGGATACGTTCCAATCCCAGCGGATCGTTACCGACTTTTCCATTGAGATTAATAACGATTTGCGGGAGGTTTACACTGCGTCTTTACCTTCGGACATGGATGAGCCCAACGAGGCGGTTAGACGAACTCTGCGGGTCTTTAATGCGATCTTCGAGGGTCGATCCACAATCACTTCTAGCTTTACCGTTATCTACCCAGGCGGTCTGAAGGGGTCGCTTAACTTGGCACTGCCTCAGGTTCTTAAGAAGATATCCTTTACCTATTATGAATCTGCTGGTGCTGGAGCGACCGAGCCGCCAGTTCCTGTGTACAGTTTGATTTTGCGGCATGCGAAGGTGTTGGATAGCCGTGTAGCCCTAGCAACGGAGCAACAGATCGTCCTGACGACGAACGTCCAAGCAATGGATATAGAGGCGGTGCTACGGCCGTCATAAGAACTGGCGGAAAGCCCTTGATAATTAAGGGATGGACAGGTTGTGATGTTGAATGGGCTGGTATGCTGTCTCAGGGCGGCAGGTTGGCTGGGCAGCTGGTCTTCTCCTTTCCCAACCGCCAGAGCATTTTGTTTATCCTAACTACCCTGTTGGTGTTTGGTGGTTCCCCGTCGTACCATTTTTAAGGAATATCCGATTTCAGTTCCCAGCTGGTATCAATCCAGTTGGGGTGATCGGTTACGGCCATCCGCCTGGCACAATGGTTTCTCTTATTCCTTCGGTATCGTTCAGTTTGGAGTTTTATGTTCAGCAAGGGAACGTCCTCCCGTTTATTGACGCTGTTATCCAAAATGCTCTTTGGGAGGCATGGTATGAAGCTGGGCAAATGCCTGTTTACCTTCTTCCGATGCCGTTTACATTTTTATTTACGGTTAGAGCGGCTGGGAACCCGACTGTCTTTCTGAGGCAGGTCGCCTGTCCGTATGCGTACATTTCTCGGTTGCGTGGCTATACGGGTGAAGACGGTGCCTTGCACTTGCAGGTAGATTTCGTTGCGCCGATCCTGCAACTTCTGTCCAGCGACTTCGGGGGCGTTGTTTCTAACTACGACCCTGTTGCTCCGATCCCGCTCATTCGAGAGATTGCTACGGCTGATTGGGGTGAGCGGCAGGTAATCAGTCTCTCTTGGGAAGTAACAAACCAATTGGAGTTCCTTCATGCGTCATGGCGACAGTATCCGCAACTGGTTCCTTTTCTGCGGACACCTCCAAGGTTGATATATCGTGGCAGTCGTATAACGGTTAACCTTCAAATTCTTCACCCCTATTTCAGTTCGTCGATCATTAGTACCGATGCTTCGGCGCCCGTGTTTGATTTTGCGTTCCTTGTTAGGTCCCGAATCGGGGGTAATCCTAGTTGGAACCGGCTCCTCAAGTTTTATCAAAGTAGAATAACCTCGCTAAATATAGAGTATTCCGTTGATAATGCTGCCATCGAAAATGTAGAAGTCTTTGCAAGGTACCTTGGATGGGGATAGGTTTGGCATGAGGAAAACGAAGACAGCGCCACTTAAGGGGCTTATCAAAACGAAGAAAGACTTGTTCAATTTTGCCAAGAATGCTTTTGGGTTGCGTTTCGCTCGGCATGCTGTGTGCGAGCATCACCAAGCGCCGCTTGATGCAGTGTGGGATATTTATAGCCAGCAAGTTCGCAATGCGATTATTATTGGGTCTCGGATGAGCGGTAAGACGTCGCTTGTGGCTTTCCTTCAGGTTCTCTTTGCTTTGTCCTATGATAATTGCGAGAGTGTTTCCGTCGCTGCTCGGATAGACCAAGCGAAGCTTTGCTATGACTATGTTCGTCGGATGCTTTACCGTCATGAGATTTTTGCCAAGTATACGCCACCGCCGCAGTCCCCAAACCACAGCAGCGAGCGGCTCATTTTGCATAACGGCTCGATTATCCGCATTTTGCCTGCGACGGAGAAGGGTTTGAACGCGCCGCACCCACACAAAGTTTTCTTTGACGAGGTGGATTTGATTGACTGGACTGTTTTGCAGCAGGGCTTGAGTATGGCTAAGGGAGACGAGCAAGCAGGGTTAATTGGTCAGCAGGTTTTTGCGTCCTCTTGGAAGAAGAGTTTCGGGCCGCTGGCTCGGCTAAGTAAAGCAATTCTTTCTGGTGGTGCTTTATCTGAGTCGGGGCACAATCTTATTGGTGGGAAAATTTATCGTTGGTGTGTTTTTGATGTAATGAAGAGGTGTCCTTCCTCGAAGGCATGTGAGGAATGCAAATTGATTAAGAAGACTCTTTCTACTGGGGAGGAAATTTCTTTTTATGATATTTGTCAGGGGCGGTGCCTTAAATCGGATGGTTTTTTGCCCCGCGAGGAGGCGTGGGAGCGGTTCGTCCAGATGGACGAGGCAGTGTTCAGAAGCGAATGGCTTTCTGATGAGCCGTCTCCCCTTTATGCGGTTTTCAATATTCCGCCGACATCTTATTTGCGTTCTTGGGATGCGATGCAGGTACAGGGTCGGATTATCGTTGGGGTGGATGTAGGGACATCGGCGCCGACAGTCTTTTTGCTTCTCCAAGTCCTGCCTTCGGGGATAGTCATCGTCTTTGATGAAATTCGCCGATATGGCACGAGTATTAAGGCAATTGTTGAAGAGGCGCATCGTATTCAGGCGAAATATAATCCAGAAGTTTTTGTCGTGGACCCACGGTCTACGATGGTTGTTAGAGAGATGCAGGAGTCTCGGTTGCGGGCGCAACCTGCTCCTTTCCTTTTTGCCAACACTGCTGCTAGGATGCAAGAGAAAATCAATCGTATACGCCTCGTTCAGAATGCTTTGGATGTTTCACCGTGGGGTTTCCCTCGCCTATTCTTTGTGAAGGAGCGATGCGAGCTCTTGTTAAAGGAAATGAAAGATTACTCCTTTGAGACAGATATGGAGGGTAATCCGACGGATAAGTTACCTGACGGTAATGATGATGGCATAGATGCCCTCGCTTATGCCTTCTCTTACTTGGAGGTCAATGGGTTGTTACCGAGAGCTGTCCCCGCCGATGTTATTAGAAACGATTGGGAAGTTGTGCGTCAATACATCCTTCATGAAGAGGAAGTTGCGAAGGTGGCGGAAGTTTCTCAACCTTTGATCCGTTCCGAGGGGATACAGGATGAGGTTGTTCGCCGTATGCGGGCTTTAATAGCCGAGCAGATGCGTAATACCCAAACATTTGTTAACACTTACCTTCCGACGTCCGAGGCGATAGACGACCAAATTGCCCGAAAGCTCCACCAAATTAGCGAACTGCGCCAATTGGTTCAAAACCCAGACTTGCCTGCGGAGGAGCGGGAACGGATTAGGCGTGTTTTGTGGGAGATGCAGGAGGACATGGAGAAGGCGTGGACGGCAATGGAATTGCGGTCGGTGATGTCGGCATACGACAATTCCACAGGTAGTATACCCGTTTTCTTCTTGGATATACTCCTCAGGCCTGGTGATTGGTAGTCAGATATTCTTGGTAAGGTTATCTTCGGTCAGCAGAAAGACTGTGCCGAGCCAATTGGCATAAGCCACCCTCGCTGCCCCAGTAATTTTTAAGGCGGAAGCGCTGCTTAAGCTTTGCTTCAGAAAGATTTTATTGTATGTTATAAGATAGGTAGCTTCGCCTGTATCCCATATAACGGTGGCTTTTGTTATTCCGTTTATTGTTTGTCCATCCCATCTAATATCCGTGTGTTTCACTGTAACTCGTTCTACAGAGGTATCGGTGTCTTTGGACATCTGCCAAGCCCGATAGGTTAGAAATGCCAGTGTGATGGGGAATGGGTGCCCCCATCTGAAATGGGGGATGAAGACTTTCCATTCATCGGGCTCGAATGCAGCTATCCGTTTTGCCCACTCCTGCGCTGCTGCGTGGTAGCGTCTCCAATTATTGGCGACACTATAAAAGTAAGGGTGGGAGAAAGAGATGCTTACCCCATAGTTGGTGTTATTCAGGTAAATGAGCAGGTGGGTGGGAGGAGGATTGGTTGAGGGCGGGTCTATTTCTTCGTTAAGGCACCGCAACAAGCACCGAATTGTTTCTACGTCGCAGCCTCCGGCCTGTCCGCATGAGTTGAGAAGGCAAAACAGGTCAAAGTTCTTAAGCTGCTTCTCCAGCTTCGTCCTCTTCATCTTTTTCTCTGCCCTCTTGATATTTTAGGAGGGCATCAAGGAGGCTGGAGATGGCGGCGCAAATCTCTTTCTTGGGATAGCGGCACGTTGCTAACATCGGTAGGCGCCGCTTCATGCAGCCAACAAGGTAGTAGAAGAATTCCCATTGGTTAACAGATAAGGCTTCCAAGAGGTAGTCGATGAATTCACTATGATAGCGGCTATAGGCGTTAGCGGCGCGGATAGCGACATCCGTCAGCACTCGCCGTTTTTCGTCTTCGGCGGCTTCTTCACGGAGTTTAAGTTCTTCTCGCAGGTCAACTTTTGGTTCTTTGCCTTTGTCCGTTTGAGTTGCCTGCTCCCGTGCTTTCTTTACGACTTCTGCGGGTCGCCCTGGTCGCTTCTCTTCAGGCTCTGCTGTTCCCTTCTTAGCCATTTCTTGTAGGAGTTGTTCCTGTCGTAGCAGGTTGAGTTTGTACCGTAGTTCTCTTACATTCCAGCCGTTGTACTCCGCTTGCTTGGCAACGCTAACGATGGTGTCCCAATCAAGGTAATCAGCGGCGTAGGCAAGGTGAATGTGGGCACTGAAAGACAGTGATGGAAACCGGTTTGTGACTTCTCCGAAGACTGTGGCTACCTTCTTAAACTGGGAAACTTGAGAGCGGTCGTAGTGAAGGGCGGAGACAAGCCCTTCCTCCAGCTGTGGCAGGAGCTTTGGATGATTCTGCTGGAAGTGGTAGATGACGTCCACGACTGCCCAGAGGGAGAGCTGGTATGCTGTTGACACGGAGTGAAGCAAGGTTAGGGCTTCTTCCGTTGTTTCAATCTGGGCGATTCGTTGGCGCAGCTTTACATAGTCGGTGTCTTCATAGATTGTTGGGCGGGCTGCCATCGTCGGTCGCTACCTCCTTTGTTGCGGTTTTTTAAAGCCTTCAGCCACCGCTCTAACTCCATCCACTGTATTATATTCAAGTCCCTTCGTTTTTCAATGCCATACCGCAGTTTTGCCCATACGCGTGTCCAAAAGATATAGGCAGGCACCCCATTTATTTTTTCTTCACCCCAGATCTCTTTAGCGAGGGCGTGGACGCGCCGGATGACCTTCGTTTTTGCCTTTTCTCCTTTTTGCATGTTTTCTCATCTCCTTCATCCCACCGATAGAGGGGTAGAAGGACTATCTTTTCTCCTTCCCAATCAATAAGTGTTATGTCATGCGTTGGGCTTATAGGCACTCGCGCCCGTAGCGTCAGCCCCTTTTTAGGGTTTTTCGTGAACCGGACTGTGACTTCCTTCTCAACCGCAAGGTGAGGAGGAGTATCTTCCTTTCTAAGGAGGATCATGGGCTTCTTTCCAAGGCGGGTTCGGAAGACAACGCATAGGGCGGGGCACATTGACCTCATTTCTGCCCTTCGGATAATTGTTTCCCATGTTTGCCTCGTCAAAAGGTACGGGTCTTTTGAGGTAAGTTTAACTTCCAGCAGGAATTCCTTCTCCCACCGTTTGACTGACCTAATATCGAGCGATGCTTGGAGAGCTCCTGAGGCGGGGGTAAGTATCCCGCCGACACGTCTCTTCACCCACCGTTCTGCCCTTGTTCCTTCCCTCTTTATGTCCTTAGAGGTCATGTTGGCTCTCCTTTCTTTCCGAGACTGCATGATGAAGTATTTCGCAAATGCGCCGCACCAGCACTATATCTCTGGCTATTTCCCCCTTCAGCAAAGGGCCCCTTAGGCTTATCGGTAGAGCGTCTTTATTGCACCCCAGGTATTGGCAGATGGCTGCGATAGCGGCGCTCCAAGCCATTTGGGATGAAAGGACAAGGATGCCGTAGCATTGGTGGCTGTAGTTTGGGTCGCTACTTCTTTTGATGACAACACCGACAACCTTTCCGTTTAACCAGTCAGCCCAGACGGGGATTGCATTCCGATGACACTTGGCGATATCTCTAATCTTCCTCTTCGCTATCCCAGTCGCTATCCTCATCAATAGTTTCCGAAGGAACTGCCGTAATCTCTTCGTTAGCGTCTTCATCTTCTTCATCTTCATCCTCGTCCTTGTAGATCTCTCTCCCCTTCGCTTGCACCGTCAAAAGTTGACTCATCCTTTCCTTGACTCGGCGAGCCGCCTCCCCAAGTAATAGTTGGCGTACCTTCTCGTTTTTGTAGGCGTCAAGGTAGCTGAATCGTATCACTTTTGTGTCATCTATGGGCAAGTAGAAAGCTGTTCCAATGCCAGGTTTTATTTCCTTATACAGCACTTCTGTGAGAACCCCATATGTGAGGATGTGATAGATATTATCGACATCGCCGGCTCGTAAGGACAGTTGAGGAATATCCACAATAGGATAGAAGAAGGAGATATCAAGGTTGGGAGGGATGGCGGTGGGCGAGGCAAAGACTTGTGCCTTTTTGATTGTAATCCGAACCTTATGGTAAGTTCCCTTAGCTGCCAATACCTTCTCTTTTTCGTTCCCTTCATATTCCAGCGTTGTGACGAATGTCGGAGTAAATGTTTCGGGGGTGTGAAGTTGAATCGTTAGTCTGCTGAGGTGTTCCAGTGCGTAAAACTTGAACATTTTGAAGGGTGCACCCCGACCAGCTGCTCCAATATCTGCCCTCATATGCGTTGTGATGACCAAAGCAACATTCGCTTCTAAAAGCAGGTTCGGTAAACCAGCGAGAAAGATGGAGCCTGTCTTTGCGAATGCTCCGATGGGCGCGTCAGCGATTAACCCTTTGTCGCCTGTTGTGGCTTCTTCCCACTTGGTTGGCAAGAGAGCCGAGAGACTGTCCAGAATAACGAGGTACTTCTTTCGTTCCTTATTCGTCTCCGCCAGCTCTATTATCAGGTTTTTGATGTCCGTCAAGCAATCTTCCAGCATGGAGTAATGTTCAATGAATAGTCTCTTGCCGACTAAATCCAGAGGGATCCCTACTGTTTGAAGACGTTGGGGGGTTGTTGAGCCTTCCGTATCGGCGTAGACGACCGTGCCCCCTTCCTGAAGGTGGGATGCTGCTAGGCGTAGACAGAAAAGGGTCTTGCCGCTACCTGGTAATCCACCTATAAGAGTGATATGCCCTACAGGAACTCCACCGATGATGCCGTCAAATGGTAGTATTCCTGTCGGAATGAAGTCAGTAACGGCTCCTATTTTGGAGGAGCGTTTAAGGATACTCCTAATAAGATTTGCTGCCCCGTCGTCTGCTTCGGGTATTGGGGTTACGTCAGGTTGAATTTGTGTTGGCGTGCGAGGTTTCCGTCCCATAGGCATTGGGCATAGGAATGCCTACGCCCTATCACCGTCCCTTCCTGATAGATTATCGTTGATGCCTTCCTCAGAATGGGAATTCTTCTAGGAGGTCACTTTCGCCAGTGAAGGTATCTTCGTCGTCTGGTTCGGGCGATTCGTCGTTAGGGATATCTTCTTCTGCTCTAAGCACTTGCATTGATTTCCAGAGCTCGCTTTGGAGCTTTTGCCTTAGGAGGTGGTACTGCGGTTGGGTTAGGTCGGTGATGCGTTGCCCCCGTTCAAGGAAGTTGCGGGCGATGTATCGGAAGGCTTCCCGCCTATCAACCGCCTCAGTAGGGGGAATACCATGTTCCCGCTTGTAAAGAGTGGATGCCAACTGGACTAGGTCATCCACCTCACGCTGGGTAATCCGTGCTTGTGTCCATTTGACGAAATCCGTCCACTCAGTTTCACCGAAGGAATGGGGGTCTTTTTGGATAATTTCCGAGTAGAGGAGGAGCCACTGGTTGAGAGTTTCGGGGGGTATAGACCCAAGTTGTTGTAGAACGGGGATCTTGCTGGAGGGCAGTTGTGTCGGTGTTTGAGTGCCGGGTTTTTCCACTGAAGGTTTCTTTTCAATAGCGCCTACTTCTTCTTCATCTTTGGAACGGCGCCCTAGCTCTTCTTTCGTGATGAAGCGGTAGGAGCCGTCTCGTTCCAAGATAGCGGCTTTACCCGTTTCTATTGCTTCGTTGATGAAGTTGAGAAGACAGTCGGTACCGTGATGGAGCAGGATGCAGTTAACGATGCAGTTGCGGATGGCTTTGTGAAGGGCAGCCGCTGTTCCGTGCAGTTTTCTTTCTTCCGATTCCGTTGATTGAACGATGAACCCATCCTGGCCACCGTAAGCTAGGGGAATATAATCGCGGTCTGCCCCATTGCTGGATGGAACCACTTGTTCCATTGACATGATGATGGAGATGACAGGCACTCCTTTCGGTGTTACAAAAGACTCCACACGTGAGATGAAGAAGCGGGTGTCTTTAAGGTAGCGTCGGTAAAGCTCATAAGCGCCTTCCAACGATATTTGGGGGACAAGTTTCCATGCGCCTCCGGCCCTTGACCATCTTAGCCATACCCATGGTCGTTGTTTTACTATCCCTGCCGCTAATTGTCGGACGGCTCGGCTCTCTGCGTCGTCTATGGCGTTAACTTCTTTCAGCTCGTCTGGCATGTTGTCGGGGTTCTGGGCTACTCTTAAGGAGCAGATAACAGCCCAGCGACCCCCTCACCTCCTCTTGCTGTTGTTTGGGTTGGTTCCTTACGGCTATTCCTATTATATCGGCAATGGGGTGTGGAGGTTAACATCGAGGGAATGTGAGAGGCAGGATACTCTTGGGCGGCACTAACTTATCAGCCGAAGAGTCCTTCGTCTGGCCATATAGTGTCCAGATCTGCTGTGAAGCGGTAGTAGTGCCGAAACGGTGCGATGCTATCGGCCGGACGCCTTGCATTGAGCCGCCAGCGGATGACCTCCACCATCTTCGGGTCAATCT
>JAVVGN010000015.1:0-31684 GCA_032249095.1 Candidatus Caldarchaeales archaeon
TGAGATGGACACTTTCGTCCGCTATCTCCGCCATATTGCGGCTGTCAGCGATGTGGATGATAGCCGTCATTTTTGCCTCCTTCACTCCTGCTCAGAGAAAGAGCATCACAACTTGACGGCTAAGATTTTCCCATTCCTGTTCTAGCCTTGCAACACGTTCGGCAGCATAGGCGAACTCCGCTTTGGCACCTTCTTCGTCGCCCTTCAGTAGGTATTCTTTCGCTCTCTGGTTCCACATGCCTATGTCCTCTAGAGTCCCCCTGCATCGGTGGAGGAGGGAACGAAGTTGGCTCCTTATTTTTGTCTTTGATAACCACTTGGTAACGGCTGGGTAACGGCGGGTTAGGTCTTGGATTTGGTCAACACGGACTTTATCAATTTCTGCGATGAGTTTATCAAGCCTGTCGCAAAGTTGTACCCATTCGTCGCCAAGGATGAGGTAGAAGGTGTAGCTGAACCGCACCGCCCGCGCGGGGATGCCAGCCTCATTTAGGCGCCTTACGAAGTTTTCAATGCTAGTTTTGTAGGTTCCCTGCCAGTAAGATGCCTTCCCGCCAAGGGTGTCGCTGCCGTATCGAATTAAGTACCGCTGCCATTCCCCACGAGCCAGTTGTTGCGCCCGCATAACTTGCTCCTGCGATAGCATTTGATGTTACCTCCTTTCGGTAGTTCCTGTCCGCTTCTCCCATTATTCGGCAGACCTGTAGGTGTCTGTCACCTGCCGTCGGCTCCAGCCGACAGTATCTCATTATTTATCGCCTTTGGTGGTGCGGGCGACGATGCGCCCCGTGTAGATGCCCTTGACAGGATAGCCATCCAAAAAATCGGGCAAGTTCGCCTCTTCCACAGGGATGCTCAAGAGGACGCTCAGGTAAGTTTGCCCTTGCGCATCCTTTCGGATGCCGACCCCGACGACACCAGGCAACTGCCGAAGGCGCTCGGCATGTCGCTTCAAGACGACTTCAATGGGTTCTTTGGGCATAGCACTCCCCTCCTTTATAGCTGAATTATAGTGTAGGTGTCGGGATAACTTCAAAGAAACATTTGAAGGATTAACCCCTGAAAGGCTTTGACAATTGCACCAAAATCTCCGTGAATTCGCCCTGACTCCTCAAACTCCTTTTCGCTGAACCATCGAAGGTCAAAAACCGGCTCCTTTAGCCCTTCTACAAGTCTTGCCTCTAAATCTATCCGATGACAGCCGTGGGTCTTCGGCTGTCGATAGTTTTTAGTTGCCGAGAGCCTACAGGCGGCAAAGCCGTCGTTATTATAGTAGGAAAGAAAGAAATGAACGTCAAAGTCTTTTTCTAAGGGAGCAGAAAAGTATTTTGTAAGCAAATAGACAGTTATCAAGCGAGCGAGTGCGCCCGCATTTCTCGGCTTAAAAGCGACCTCATCTGGCCCAGTGTGGAGGCAATTTCCAAACAGGTAGGACCCCTCTGCGAAAATAAAGAGTACCGCTGAAATGCTCCCCCCGTCAACTTTGCCGCCTACTTTTACAGCCCAATGCGGCCCGATGGAGGGCAGCGGCTGGGGTTGTTCAATTTGGTAGAAAGCCTCTTTTACGAGGCCTGTCCTTTCTATCTCCTTGACGATGAGGTTTAGGGTTCTTACGATAGCCGCCTTGTTAGTAGGCATAGCGGACAACGCACCTCCAGCAGCCTATTATTCGGCAGAGGCGTCGGAGCAGCACGAGCGGAAGGGAACGCACACCAGTGGCGAAGGGAGCAAACTGGTTATTAGGGTCATACGGCGATAGACAGGGCGATGCCGTGAATGAGGGAGATTAGGAAGGATAGAGGATTTTGCCACGCAGGGCATTCAAAGGTTTTCCATGACCATTCGGGACGATCTTCGCAGCTAACCCGCCACTTGTTGCTGGGAGAATAGTAGCGAAAGCAGAACTCATAGCCATTGAGGAGAACGGCGAGGTCGCCGTCTTTGAACCTTGCAAATAATCCTTTTCTTAAAACCAACCTTTTCGCCTCAGTCAGTATGATGTTATCAAGGAAGGCAAAGATGGAATTTTTCAGGGTATCAAGCTTTAGGTCTGAATCTTTCCCTGCGTGGAGGCAATCAATCACCTCGTTGCGGTCGTCAAAGAGGAAAACGACGCAAGGGCAGTTGGCATGCTGAAGCAGGCGGGCTGCTAAAGCGCCTATTGGCCGACCGTGCCACTCGACTGTCCATACAACTTCATTAGGAGAGGGCATGCGCTTTCGGATTTTCATTCCTTGCCCTTGACCTTGCCACCCCTTAATTTCGCTATCGACAATTTCGATAATCTTGGCAAAAGCTTGATTTGGCTGCCGTTTGGAAGCCTTTTGAGCCATCTTATTGGTCACCCCTTTGGCGAATTATTCGGCAGTCCCGAACTATTGGGAGCGCCACAACCGTGCAAATATTGGGCTTCTCCTTCAAAGCGTCGCCATAAGCGTCACGCCTCTGAAAACCTCGTCTGGGTTGGAAAAATCGCCAGTGGCAATAACTGTGCCGTCAGCCCGAATGACCTCGATTAGCGGGCAGTTTGTATCTCCATAACGGACGATGACGCTTAGGCTGCTATCCTTAAATCCGCAACTTTTTAAGTCAAAAAGGCATTCAGCGGTGCTCCCATTATATCTGAGGAGGACTGGTGGCGCAATAGCACTTTTGCTTGGTGTCGTCAAAAGGCTAAGTCTTGATGAAAGGTATATCCCTAAAAAGAGAACGGTAATTATTCTGCACAGGTCATCAAGTCTCTTCATTCCGAAGAAGATGGCTCCGCACTGAGGGATGATTTTAATGTCAGAAAAGCTAACCCTGTAATTTCTTAACACCGAAAATCTAAAAACAATCTTACATTCAAATACTTTTCCCTCGACGGTTACGCGCCACCAAGGCTTATAAAAGCTAAACAATTGTGTGGGACTGACCATATAGGAGAAGTCGGTTATCATACCAAGTTTTTTGAGCTTGTGTGCAAGACCATGGAGGGTTCGGTTAATATTTTCCTTCATCTTCGTTATGATGTGTGCCGCCATTGCTCTCGACACCTCGCAGGCAAATTAAAGGAGCAATTGGCAGACCAACCCATTGAGGATTTTCCTCGCCGTCGCGGGGTCACTCAAGATGATTGGTTCGTCGTGGAGCGGGACACCTGCGGGGTATTCAAGCCTAACCGATAGTTCCTTTGTGTCTCGCAGTAAAACAATACGAAGGGTGGCAATAGGCGCGCGCCCAGGGCTGTAGGAGCCTTGCTCGGCTATCTTTATGGTGCTTTTCGCAAAGGCACGATCGATTGTGAAGAATTTTCATATCTTATATTGCTGTTGAAATGGGCGGGCGAAAAAGTCGCCAACCAGAAGGACAGCTGTTACGGCAGCGAGGTCGTCTGTGTGCTGTTTTCCAAAAAAGATGGGTTTATAATCAGATAGGATGGCTTCGTAAAAGATAGCCCTGTTGTTTTTAAACACGATGATTATCCCATCGACCCTCTGGGCATCGATATAGCCGCTGATGTCTATATGCCATTCACGCGTGTCTCCCCAAGAAGTCTTACCAAGCCAAACTCGATAGGTAGTGTTCTTTATAAAGCCAACCTCTGCTACCTTGCGGGAGATAATATCGGCAATCCGACAGATAGTGGCTTTTTTCAAGGGCATCTTGGTAATCACCTCCGACCCCCCATTATTCGGCAGAAGCCCGTGCAGGGGGCGGGAAGCATATTGCCGCCCCGCTGTTGGAGATGGAAGGAGAGGGTGCAAAGTTATTTTCGGCACCGAAATAACCCTAGCGCTGATGATTGCGGAGGTGACGGAGGAGTTCGTCCAATTTCTTTTGCAGCTGTCGGAACGGTTCATTTTCTTCGTCGGCTTTCCCTTCGTCGGAGATGCCCTCATAGAAGACCTGCTGGGCCTGCGCACCAAGTCTTGGTATAACTTCTTTCTCAATAATACTTAGGACGGAATATCTGAAACCTCTAACCAACCTGTCATCACCTATTTTCCGCAAGTCGTCTTCAAGGGACAAAAGCCAATCAAGGGTTGGAATAACCGTAGGGGGGATGTCTTTTTTCATTCTCAGCCAACCTTTGATCTCTTCTAGGTTTGTAATCAGGGTTTGGAGCTTTTCTGACGCTGATTCGCAGGCGCCCAGCAGGCGGTTCACTCTAGCCCGTATTACGCTGCTTTGGGTTGTGGCTTGATAAATAAATTTATTCAGTTCTTCGTTCACGGTGGTGAACATCCCCGCCCTTGATTTTAATACATTCGCCGGTGTAAGTTTATTGTATTAGATGAGCGAGACAACTATCGCCTTCACAAGGCTTTCCACGATGTCGCCTTCATCGGGAAGTTCTACCCCCGTCTCTATTTTCTTGCCCCAGCCTGACTGAAAGGTAAGGTATAGCTGCCTGAGGGTAAATTTGAAGTATATTTTGGTGTTGCGGTCGGGTAGGCGGACAGCTCGACTGTCAGACCACCACTGCGCTTTAGGAAATTTCTTAGCGACTGCTCTGGCAATAAGGCGGGAGACTAATTCATTCAGCCGCCCATAGAACACTTTCCAGTGCTCAGACTTTAGTTCCTTAATGTCGGTAGCGTGGCCTATGTGCCAGTGCCCTACCCCTTTTATTCCTATCAATGTTTCTACCTGCTGGTTATATTTGAGTCTTCTGGTTGAGAAAACGACATAGATGGTTTCCTTTGGCTTGTTTTTGCCCGCAGGGGCTCTGATGAGAAAGGCAAAGGGCGCAATTTCATAGTATTCACTTTCTTCCAACCACCCCTTTAGGGTAGGGAAAAGTGCCCCTGCCAGTCCTACCCCCTCGCTAACTTCAACCCCAGTGATGCGGCTTAGGACGGGAAGGTATTTAGCGACGAAAATATCACGGAGTTGTTTTGCCAGCACCATAGGTAGTCATCCCCCCCCCCCCACCGCCTTAAAGAGCGGAAAGATACAGTCCCTTCACGATATGGCTAAGCACGGAGATTGGATTTTCTTCGTGTCGTCCTCTGACGCTATCCACTTTTGCCCATCCGTATGGAGGTTGGTTCTGCCATTTTCTGATAGTCCAAGTCCAAGTTGTCTTTCCTAAGCGGAATAAGATTTCGTACTGCTGATTGCCTATAGTTACATATAGGGGTTTACCTGACTTTCGTATGAGTGAGCCCCGTCGTGCAAGGGGGCAACCTCAAACCCCCAGCTCTCCCACAGGGATTTGAACTCGTCAAGGATTTCAGTGACTTTCTCAATGAGTTCTCGGTTGGTCATTTTGTTGGTCACCTCCGCTATCCTTATTATTCGGCAGAACATCGGGTCGCCCTCTTGACACCAATGCGTTAAGGCGCCGCCTGCTCCTTTCCCCCTTCTGTATGGTTCTCCGAGCAACTCTTTTCCCTTCCCGCAATCTTCAAGATAAACGATAGTGCCCTCTCTATTGACCCAGCGCACGACGAAAGCACTTGGTTTGTCTTTCGGTCGGTGACCTCTATGTAAGCGCCATAGATGCTACTATCATCTACCGTCGGCCCTATTGTTAAGGAAACAACCTTTTCGTCATTGTTCTCGTCGAAGTAGCTAAAATGGGTTGTTACTCGGTCGTCGGTTATTTCCTCAAACTTCCACGACCAAAAGAAACCATGATAGGATAGAAGGTGCTCTAAGGCTAATATCAAAAGGACGGGTATCAGGCGAGGGCTATCAAGGGGGATTTCGCCGACCTCGTTCGCTACTGTAGTTGACGAAGGAATGAACTTGTCATCCACTATCATTCCGAGATACTCTGAGCGCAGCTGGTTTGCCCCTTCGTGGGTTTTGCCGAGATAGCGACAATAGAGGTAGATAAAGCGTGTATCTTCGTCTTTCTTGGCTTTGAGCACTCCCTTCAGTATTTCCACGAGCCCCCAGTCTAGGTCTATCATCCGACATATTTCATTCAACCGCAGCCATCGTGGGTCTTTAGGTTCTCTTATGACCCGAATCATCTTTCGTCACACCATCCTCATGGCGAAGGCTGCCCAGAAGTCTTTCGGGATGTTATCCCCCTTTGTCAAGAATTCAGTGATTATCTTGGCGTTCTCCGCCGACACTTCCAACCTCCGCTGAAAGGATGGAGTAGATTTGCCTGTCAGGACAAGGTATGGGGTCTCGTCGGGTTTGTGATGGGCGGTCACGGTAATCGGGAAATCTCCGTGTCGGTAGTAAAGGGTTGTTGGCTGGTTAGGTGTCGTGAACCATTTATCGGGCGCTTTTTCGGTGACAGCATTCATAAACAACTTGACGAGCATCCTGTCTAGGTAAAAGGAAATTTCTTCAAGCAATTTCTTTTGGTCATCAACAGTAACCTCGTATTCCTCGCTTTCGCCGAAAATTTCCACGCCAAATATATGGGTTTCCGACCAAAAGTCTTCGGTGAAGCTGCGTCGCCAAAAGATGGAGAAAATTGGGTCTTCGTGTAAGCCGTTGCCTGACGCCCAGACAGAAAGGTAGTAAGGCTTATCGCTGCGCCTGCACTTATAGCCTATTGCCCGCAGAATCGGGATGTAAAGCCGTCGGATGGGCTTCCACAGGAATTTGAGCTTGAACATCTATGCTGCTCCCCCCTTGCTGAGAGTTAATTTCGGCGCCGAAATTAACTCTTGAATTCCGCAACACCTTCTATGCGGTCTAGGATGGGGGCATACTTGGCAACGGATATGTTACGGAATTTTTCCGCCAGAATTTTGGTCGCCCCCAATTTTTAGCTCTTTCTCTAAGTAGTAGGCTAGGGCGATAGCCATCAAGTCCTGCATTGTCATCTGAAGGTCTATGGCGAGGTGTTTATAGGTCTTGACGATATGGGTGGGTAGGCGAATAGTTATCTTGCTATAGCGAGTTAGGTCTTTCCTTGCCCTTGCTACTGGCTCTTGCTGTTCTCTCGGCTCTGGTGGGGGCGACGGTTCTCCTACCTGCCCATGTGCCTTGTAGAAGAGTTGCCAAAGTGTTTTTAGTGTCTTGCTCATGGCGTTCCACCGATGTGATTTTACCGCAAGTTAAAGGTATAGCAATCCTTCCGCCTTTACTATGTTCAGGCACGCCTCAATAGGATTGACGGATATAGGCTGGCGGACGACGGCGGGTTTGCGTGGCGGCGTGGCAAACCCCCTCTGCGGGAACTCTGTTAAGGTGACCGCCCAAGTCCAAGTTCGTTTGCCCAGCGAGAATTCCAGAGACAGTAATTGTTGCTTTGTCCGCCGAGATATGCATCGCCCTTTTCTCGTCCAGACAATGGGCAGTTTCTTCCAAGCTAAGAAAGCGACGAAGTTTTCCAGAACTCGGCGGAGACGCCTTTCCGTCCACTGAAGCAGTGCCCCGTCGCCCTTCTCCCACTCTTGCGGGCAGACGAATGTCTGTCGCCATCCGAGCCAGAGACGAACCCCGCCTGCCTCTTCCACGACGAAAAGGGCTTCGTGCCTATCGCCCGCTTGGTTGGAAAGTACCCAGTGACGACCACCATTTATGGAGCGGTATTTCACTTCTAACCCCCACAGCCGACATATCGGCGCTATTTTGTTCTCTATCATCTCAACGACGGCGTTGTAGTATTCTCGGCTGGTCACCGTATGGTTCCCTCCTTTCGCCAGAAACATTATTCGGCAGTGACACCGACTACCGTGGACTATCGTGTGGTTAGAGTGCTTGCAAAGCAATTCCCTTCCGAAGCTGGTGGAAGAACTCTATGGGGTTTTCTGCCAAATCCCGCTTGAACCGCCCGATGGATTGTTTCGTCAGAAAAGTCTTTACTTCCCACACCCAATTTTTCGTTAACAGGTGAAAGTAAAGGCGGAAAACCTCGTCGCCTGCCTTAACGAGCAAGTTGGGTCGGTAGCGGACGCTTTTGTTCGTAATGAAAGCCACGACAAGTCTGGCGACAAAGTGCCTATAGGCAGCTCGAATAAGGTTTTCTGCCGTCGCCTTGTCAGTGTGGTTGTTAAGAAAAACCAAAGTATTTATGACGGACGATGCGTTAATGAAAACTCTGTCATCTATTGCGCAGCGAACGGGAATGTATGTATAAAGCTCAAGGTAGGCGCTTCTTTGGTTGCCCCACCTTATCTCCCAAAGCTTGCTGACAATCTTAATTTGGGGCGCTCCTGCGATGGGTTGATAGCTATCTCCTTCCGCTGGCTGTGGTGTCACTTCAAATCCCCACGAGACCAGCAGCGGGAGAAATTCGTCCTGCCAAATTTGCTTGGCGGTTTCGTAAAGGCAGTCTTTGCTGTTCATCGCTATCACCCGTCCTGCCATTATTCGGCAGAGTAACCCTAAAGCGTCAAAAGGGAAATGCACCTTCGGATTTTATCCACTAATTCTGGGATGCTTTGGGCGAACACCCGTATCGGTGGATGCCCTTCGGGCTTCAAAAAGATATTCTCTCCAGTCGCAAAAAACTCAATAGAAACCAATTTCCTTGACGGTGTGATGGCTGCAATTTCTTGAACCCTTTTTGTCCCTTTTATAACATTCGACATTGGGAGAATATCCTCCAAAATTAGAGAGACCCTAATCTTTGTAAAGAGCAGTTCCGATGTTACTTCTCTCGCCCTTTCGAAGAAAGCTGCCCAGATATTTCTGATTTCTGTGGGGGAGAAAACATCGGAAGCGACATCGTTCTCTATAATTATCCTGTCGGCTGGCAGACGGGCGACGACGAAAACCAAATGGTAGCTGTCCTCGTTGCCATTGTAGAAGGGATATAAGCGCCAGATATGGTAATCTATTTCCCCCTCATTTCGTCGGCTATAGCGGCAGGTAATCCCCCACGCCGAGAGAAATCGGACAAATCGCCTGTTGAACAGGTCAACGAGTTGCGAAACTTCAATCCGATAAGGCATCTACCTTTGCCTCCCTTTGAGAGTTATTTTCGGCGCCGAAATTAACCCTTTCGCCAGCCTCCTTATATCAGAAGGGTCGTCAGGGCTTTTGTGATGATATCGGCAATATCTCCTTCCGAAGGGACATCGGCAACTACATCGTATTCGTTTTCCCAATGATCAAAACCGTCCATGTAGCGGATGTGGATTTTTCGCAAAGTAAATTTGATAATAACTCTATAGTGGTTTGGTAATACAAGCTGGTTTTTGCCTAAATGAAGCGCTTTTGGAATGCGGGTTGCCACCATACATGTCAGAAGTTTAGAAGTCAATGAATTCATCTGCCCGTAGAACTGCCGCCAATCGTCGGCGCTGAACGCACCTTCCTTATCTGGACGGACAATCCACGGGGCGTGGGTGGCGATGTAAATGTACGTCTTATAGAAGTCTTCATCTTTGTCTTTTATATCAGCGAAATAAAGACCGTGCTCCGCAGGGGTGGGTGGCGGAACGGTAATTACAAAAGAAGTTCCTTCTATCTGCCCACCAGATTTCCTGATGGCATCGACGGCGAAGTAGTATTCTAAGCCCGTTTCTTTTACTTGAACTCCCCCCATGCGTTTGAGAATAGGGATGTACTTCTTAGCGACGATATAGGCTAGTTTTTTCGACAGCATTGTTGTCGCCCCCTTGCAGTCGTTTGTATCGTGGGAAGGCAGCCTTTGCCGTCCAACGCTGAATTATTCGGCAGGGGTGACGGGTGACCCTATTGGAAAAGGGGCGTCGGTCAGAGGGAGACGGCAACGACGAGGGCGCGGAAAAGAGTTTGGTATGCGTCAAAGGGGTTTTCTTGAAGGTCTTCCTTGATGGTGGCTACATCTTTGAAGATGCCCGTGTCAGTTACCACCTTTGCTTTCCAGACCCAGCACTGCTTATAAAGACGGAAGGACACACTTGTTATGGTGTTACCTATCTTGCTGTAGAAGGTAAGCGTGTGTTGGGCGGGGTTTTGGCAGATTTTCCCTACGGCGAAGCGGGCGATAGAAGTGCGAAATGCCTTTCGTGCTAGCTCTGGTAGTTGTTCAATGTGATACAGAAAGGGGTCTCCGTAAATATACACTCTTTCTTCATCCGCCTCGCTGCTCCAAAAAGTTACTCTGAGGAGCTTCCCGAAATCGATGCTAGTGGTTTTTCTAAGGACACTGCTGTAGTCGCTCTTGTAGCAGATACTAAGGTGGACTGTCTCCTTGCCGTCAGAGATGACCCACCCGCTCTCTTGGAATGCCCCGCCGTCCCCAAACCGCCCGCACCTCTCGACGGGGTATTGGTTGACGGAAATCCCCCACTTTTCCAGCAAGGGGGCGAACTCCTGCTGCCAAATTTGGCAAATCGTGTAGTAATCTTCCAATTGCATCGCTGTGCACCTCCGCCGTCGGATTATTCGGCGGGCGATAATAGATTAAAAAACGCCCACCGCCCCACGGAGGTCACCTACCGTCGGCTAAAGCCGACGGCTTGCCCTTGCGCTGATGAGCGCAGGGCTTCCGCCCCAAAGGGCGCCCGCCTACCTTCGGCGGTTAGGTTTCCTGCCGCCGACCTCGGCGGGGGGGCTGGGTGACAGTGATGTCGGGTCACCCCCGACCAGCCCACTGCCCTACCAACCGCTGGGTTGGTAAGACAGCATAAGTTACCCTCCCCAGGTCTCTGTGGACGCACATGGCACGCCGACGGAAGACGGGGCGGTGGGCGGCGATGGGACGCCGTGCGTCGGTCGGGAGCGATTACCTTGGCACCGTCTTTAATATTTTACCTGAAACGACTTACAACTGTCCTAGCCAATAAGCTTTCCCTATCGCCTGAATGAGCCTTTCGCCTTCGTTGATGGGGTTTTCCTTGATGGGATAGCGCAGCGTTACTATTTCGTCTTCTCTTCCGTCGAGACTGTGTAAGGTTGTTGTGTAGAGAGCGCCGACGACCCGCCAAATCCACTCGTCAGTTATTTTGTTGAACGAGAAATCCACTCGTATCTCGTCATAGAAAAAGTTGGGGCTTCTGGTTCTGGGCAATAGGCGGAGCGTCGTATCTTCCAAGTGAGCCAGTTTAAAAGGCAAGGTCTTGTCACGAAGGACTTTTCCTTTGACGGCGGCTGTAACGAGCCCAGCTACCGCCATAAAGACAAAGGCGCTGCTTACAGCTTCTATTCCCCCCACTGTAGAAAATTCACCAGGGCTTATAGATCTTCTGAAGGATCGAAAGACAGTGCCTAATTGCACGATGCCTCTGTCCACCCAAACCGACACAATCGCCGTATAGGGAAAAAGATAAGGGCAATCCCACAAATGGGTGGTGGTAGGTAAGAAGAGCATCTCTTCGGTGGGGGGCGCACACTCTCTTACGCAGCGGGCGTCAACAGCCCGCCAGCCATCAACAACCATCTTCGCTCCAGTGGGGTCGTGCTGGCGGTAGCGAACGGGGTAGCCCCACTGGCCCAGCAGGTTTCCTAGCTCCCTGTTAACCGTCAAGACGACCGTCTTTAAGCAATCGCTAAGTTCCAGCATTGCTCTTGTGCCCCCTTTAGTTTTGGTGTGACAAAGCGCCCGCCGCCCCCGCTGGGGGTCGTTGCCGAGGCGGCGGGCGAGGGCAGGTGGACAGGGGGTGGGGGTGAAGGCGATGCGATGCGATGCGCCTACTTTATTTTACTCAGAGAGTTAGTCGGCGACTTCAACGACTTTTGCCCAACTGGGCATCTTGTCTTTGCTTTCGTGCTTTTCCCCAATGAGGCAGATGATGAGCGGTAGGGGTGTTGGGTCTTCAGGGAATGGTGAGTAGCCGTCGGTCAGGACGACGATGGCGTTGTAGCGCCTTCGCCGCCTTTCCTGTAAGGCTCGGTTGATGCCTTCTACCATATCCGTCCCGCCACGCCCGACAATTTCCCTGACCTGCGAAAACGACTTAACATCACGGACGATTTTGTGGACGGCGGCATCGCACATGTAGACATCCACTTTGATGTTCGCCTGTCGGGTGATGCCCAGAATTTCCGCAAGCGCCCGCTCAATCTCTGCCATAGACATACTTCCGCTTGTGTCAAGGACAGCAGCAACGGCGTCTGCGTCATATTGCACCATTGACGGGATGACGAAGGGATGATAGGCTTCGCCTCGGCGGTTCGGGTAAAGGAAGGTATAGTCCTCTTTGCCCCTTGCGGCATTCGTCCGTGACTTGCGGATAAGGTGAGCGAGCAATTGACGCCAGTTGATTTTGGGGTTAAGAATTTGTTCGGCGATTTCCACCAAGTCGGCTGGAACCGTTCCCCTATTTTTGGCGTGCTCCTTGATTTGGCGGGCGGTCTCTTCCATTCGGGCACGAATCTGCGCTTCCGATGCGCCCGGCTGGTCTTTATCTTGTGGGTCTAATTCATAGTCCTTCGGTGTGCCAGCGCCACTGCCACCTTCATCCAGCCGTTGCGGGAGTGTCGGGTATTTGTGCCCCTGCACTAAGATAACCGTGCCACCCGACCCCTTTCCTTGCTTCCATTGCTGCATAAAGGACTCAGGGATGCGCAGGTAGTACTCTTCAGCGCTCAATCCCTCAGGCAACCCAAGTTTTTGGGGCAAGAAGATGAGTTCCGTCAGTTGCGGGTAGGGGGCAAGGTCAAGATGTTGATTGATTTCCAAGTCCGCTGCGATGTTCCATTTCTCGTGGTCGTTAGGCGTGACGCCCATCATCGTCGCCCTGACAGAGTGGCGGCGGAAAAGATGCTCAATTTCGTGTCGCAGAATTTCCACCATCAGGTTAATCGGGTAGTCCGAGATAACATCAGAGTCAAGAAACTGTTTGAGACTTTCAGTGGTGATGACCTTCGGAAATTTCGGGTGAAAGGACAGGACGAAGAAGGGGTTGAAGTAAATCCGTCCCCACTTATCTACTGCAACCGTGTCGCAACCGATGACCTTGACGAAGCGGAGAAGCCCCGCCAGTGGCGCATAATAGGGATAGCGGGCGAGCTGGCTCGTGCGGAAGCCCCACGCCCGTGCCGCCCGCAGGAGTTCCAGCGCCTTGTCAAAAGCCAAGTCAAGCACCTCGTCGCTAATCTCAACGACCTTGATTTCTGGCTTTTTCATCGTACTTCCCCCCTTTGTGTTGTTGGACTGTTTTGCCCGCTATTTCGTTATTCGGCAGAGCGGAGCGTCGGAAGGTGGGGCGGGGCAGGTTCGTCTGCCCCACCCCACGCTTCAGCATCTAACTGGCGAGGCTTTGCTGCCACTTCGTCACGATTGCCGCAAGGCTGTCAACCACCCGTTTGAAGTCGGGAGGCACATAAGGTGGAAGCTTGCTAGCTGGTGTCACCATAATCTGCAAGATTGTCCAATATTTGTCAATGTTGACGGACGGGTCACGGGCGACTTCGTTCATATAGGACAGAAGCATCAAGGCGAGGTCACGACGGTTCAACTTATCTGCGTCGGCAAGTTTGACGGCGAAGTTGGCGATAAGCGTGAAGATTTTGTTGTTGCGCTTTTTCGCTGCGTCGTAGTAAATTTGGGCGATGTTAGAGATGAGCAACAATTGGGTGTCTTCCTTGCTAGGGAAAGGCGCTTTGCCTTCCAGCACCGCCATCGGGTCTGGCATATCCAAATTCTCAAGCCAGTGGATGAAAGGAGTTGCGGCGCTGCCGCCGATGCAACCGACGGCAAGGAGCCCGTGCAGTTCCGTCGCCCGATGCTCCGTCAAGGAGATGCCCCAGTAAAGGTCAGCAGCTGCCATCAACTTCGTCAAAAACTCCCAGCTTCGTGGTGATGGGAAGGCGTAACAGTCGGGGAACTCCATCCCTTCACGAGGGAGTTGGTGAATAAGCGATGGGTTGACTTTCTCAAGGAAGGTGGCGACGACGCTCCCCCACTTTCGCAGGTAGGGCGTCATATTAGCATCCCAAATCGCCTTCAGCCGCTCAATAATCTCGTTGTCCTCAGCAAAACTCCCGAAGCGGAAATAGTTGGCAATCGGCTTAGGCGCTGGCGGCTGGAATTGCAGATGGACGAAGCGGTTCGCCATCGGAAGAGACAGCTCAAAACCCAACCCCGTCATCTCAGACGGGTTGCCCGCACCCAGAATGCGGGTCTGCGGGTGGAGTTTGAAGTCGTCAACGGCTCGCTCAAGAATGAGACGCAACAATGCTGCCCACACGGCAGGTGGAGCAGCGGTAATCTCGTCAAGGAAGATGAGGCTCGGTTCAGTGGCAGCGACTTTCAGAAAGTAGGGGCGCTCAAACTGCGTTCCGCTCTCCGTGCGGTAGGGCAAGCCACGAATGTCCGTCGGGTCTAAAGTTGACCCAATAATTGTGAACACCTTGAAGCCGAGCGCCGCGCCGAGCGATTCCACGAAGCGGGATTTGCCGACACCCGGATAGCCCCACACCAGGGTCGGCACATCCGCCTTCAGCGCCACGCCAATCGCCTCTTTGGCAAGTTTCTGTTCTGCTGACGCCATCGTCGGTCACCCTCCTTTTGTGAGTTTTTGCGTCACCCGTCTATTATTCGGCAGGGCTATCGCCTTACCTCAAACGATGGGCGGGGGATAACGACGACTTGTGGGATTTCAACCGTACTTCTATTATTCGGCAGACTAAATGTGGTAAAGCGCCAGTGCCCGCTCTAAGCACTTCACCACGAGCGGATACTTGTCGGAGATAGTCAAGGCGGGTTCGGGGTCTTTCCCTAGGTGGGCGCTGACAGCGGCGAAAAACCCGTCGGGATGAAGGGAAAAGGGAACTTGCATTGTGATAGTCGCCCGACCTCGTGGCGATGCTGCGGTTTCGTTGACGACAATGGCGGTGTCATCTACGATGACGGCGATATGACTCCTTGGTCGGATACTCAGTTGGTAAAACTCCCACAATGCTCTCTCAATAAGGCGACAAAGGTGGTCGTGCAAGGCATCCGCTAAGAGAAAAGCGATAGCCTCCGCCGCCGTCCTATGAAACCATCCGTCCCTTCTTAGGCGACCGCCTAGCAGCGCTACCAAAGGAGAATAGAAGAAGGGCTTTTCCAAGTCAGGGTGGAAGTAAACGGTGGCACATAAATATGTCATGGGGGATTGGAGGGTAAATCGTAAAGGGATAGGCAAAATTTCCTCAGATGTGAGGCTTAGTTCCCATTTCCATCCGAGTTGATCAAGGACGCCTGCCTTCTCAATTAAATAGACCATCGTTGAGAGAACCTTTTCCGCTAGTATCTTCGTGGGCATCGCTCTCGCCACCTTGCGGTTTTGCCCCCATCTGAAGGTGGGGGATAGTGAAGGAGGCAGTAAGTAGAAGGACGATGGAGGCGACAAGAAATCCCTTTACAAGGACGGTTACTGCTACCGCCAACCCCGCAAGGCACATCAGTATGTCTCCGACCACCTTCGTTTCTGTGCTGTAATAGGGATTAACAGTTTTCGCCGCTTTTACTCCCAACGGGTAAAGGAGAACATAGTTGGCGACAAAGGCAATAACGCCAAGCCAAATCTGTAGGGAAGACAATTGGGACCGACAAAAGAGGGCAAAAAAGAGAAGGAGGCAGATGACCTGAACAATGGGGAAAACGGGAACGAAGGATGGTGACTTAGGCATTTCATCGGTGGCGGTGTAAAAACCCAAGTGGGCGAGGGTGAAAATAATTATGCTCGCCAAAGCGAACGCTGGCGATTTGAAGTAAATCCCACACGCTACCGCTATCAGCGGATAGGCAACCTCGGAAAACGCAGTGGCAACCTGCATTGCACGGGTCATCTCTCATCGCCTCCGCCCTTAAATTTTATCGCATTAAAAAGTTAAAATCAAAGGCAGGGCTGGTAGCCATCGGGCGGAGAAGGTAAAGGATTTCATTAAAATCTCAGTGGAGGTGACAAAAATGTCGGATATTCGGTACCTAATCAGAGGCATCCAACACCTGATTAAGGCGATAAGACAAGAAGAGCTAATTCTCAAGAAGGACCAGGTAACAAAATTTCGCGTAAGATTTGTTTGGAATGGGGAAGAAGGTTTTAACGAGTATATTACCAGCGACGGCGAGGAAGCCGCCGCGTGGTTTGTGTCTGATACGCGGACTCCTGACAGTATTAAAGACATTGTAGAAAGTGTCATCATAGGGGAAAAATGGTTTAAGATAATGGAAGTATCAGGCGATATTTTTGAAATCGACGGAAAGAAATACTTGGTTGAGAAAGCCGCGGGTCTTAACCTCACTTATGAAGACATCAAAAAGTTGGTTGAGGAAGGACTAACTGAATTGAGCGCCGATGCTGTAACAGACATCTTTCCGATGGATGAGGCAGATGAGTGGTGGGAACGTGAACGTGGAGGAAAATGAAGAATAGGTGAATAGACCTAACGGGCATTTAGGTTAGGCTTGGCGGCACGGCGTGGGCAGGTTGCGTTAGGCGGGCGGAGTTATTCGTTTTCGCACAGGTGGTGCGCCCGGAGGGATTTGAACCCCCGACCTGAGGATTAGAAATCCCCCGCTCTATCCAGACTGAGCTACGGGCGCATTCCCCTATTCAAATACTAGATATTGCCAGAACGGAGAGAAGTTTCCCTACAACCGTTCCCAGCGTTCCCCTCACCGATGCCTCGCCCCTGTTTATCGTAATCTTAGCATTTTCCTCGTTTGCAATGACCATCTCTACCTCCAAGCCAGTCTTTGTATCCCCCGAAAACATCAATTCTCGTTTTGCTCCGTCGCAGTCGTAGGTGCGGAAGAAATGTACCATAGAGTAAACATCCACCAAATGGGTTGCGAGGGCGCAAAGGGCGAGCAGGGTCTGGGGAGATATTGGCAGTAGTCCGCCGGTTCTTACGCACGAGCAGACCTTACCGAATGGACGGAATTCAATAAATTCGCCCCAATAGGCACGGATTTTGTAGGGTTTATAGACGGCGATTTCATCGCTGGAGAACACGAAAACTTTCTCTGGCTTATCCCAGCTTCCGTAACCCCAAAAATGGGAGCGGATATGGGGCAATGCCTCGGCACGGGAGGCAACGATGATGGGCTTACTAATGCCCCACCGGTTCAATATCGCTGTCGCCTGTTCGGCGATACCGATTAGGCGTCGCCCGATGGTTTTGTCGTTAAGCCTGC
This sequence comes from Candidatus Caldarchaeales archaeon, assembly GCA_032249095.1. Lineage (GTDB taxonomy): Archaea > Thermoproteota > Nitrososphaeria_A > Caldarchaeales > Calditenuaceae > HRBIN02. Next base: position 16,958 of record JAVVGN010000015.1, read on the forward strand.
GTGCCAATTTATATCACCTCGCTTCGTGCAAGCTATTATTCGGCAGGGCAGGGGAAAGACTTCATACTCCGCTGAGAGCATCAATCTGACGGGATAGCCGAAGCAACTCCCTCGGTGTGACTTTGTTCGTGGTCGTGCTGGCAACCAGCCGCTCAAACTTCGGGTCGTAAACCTCTATTTGAATTTCCGTCGGAGATACAACTCGGAGATGGAGTCCGACATTGCGCCCCCGAAGGGCTACACCGCTTGCGACCGACAACGGCAGGCTTTGCTTCCAACCGAGCCGAGACGAGAGGTAGGCAGCGATAACCCTTTCCACCGTCCTTGCGACCTTCCTTGCCGTGTCGGTTAAGAGCCAATCGGGCGGGTGAAACTCCATCCACCCTTCGGCGGGCGTGTAAACCTTAAAGTAAAATTCACCGCCACGCTTGTAAATGCGGAATTTAATCCTCCACGCACCGAGCATTTCTCTGAATTCCTCAATTGTTTGTCTGACCGCTTTAACCTGTGTGACGGTCAAGGTTTATCACCTCCTTAGATTAGGGCAATGGCTAATGCCCGTGCCACTTGCCGAAAGTATTTCATTGGGGGTCTGCTCACTTTCCTTTCAAATTTCCATAAAGCTCTACCTGAATTGTCTTCTAAGATAAAAGCCCAAGTTGAAAGGTCGTTGTTCACTTTAAAGGAAAGAAAAAGGGGCAATTCTCCAACCTGCATTGTGCTACCCGTCTCGTCAAGCCATAAGCAGTTAAACCCCCGATGGTCAAGGTAGTCGTAAAGTAGATGAGTAACGAAGACGGAGACGCACCCTGCCAAGGCGGCGGATACAGCCTCCGCTTCATCCCACGAGTACCGCTGCTTGGCAGGAAAGGCGGCGTCTCCATACATAAGGTGATTACCAATAAGCACATCCTTGCCCCATCGCTCTATAACGAAAATACCCCGCCTAACCAGCTCCTCAAGCGTTGACGGCGGCCAAGCCCCCCAGTCGCAGAAGGAAAAATCATTCCGTACAAGGTAGTAAGTACACATCTTATCGGCGCTTCGTTTTACCTCTACCACCAGCCCCCACTTTTCAAGTATGGGGATAAACCGTTGCTCAATGATTTGGCGGATGGCTTTCATCTCTATCACCTCCAAAGGCGCATTATTCGGCAGGTTGGGATAGGGGGTGGGGGTGCCCCTCGCAGAGTTAATTTCGGCGCCGAAATTAACTCTAGCCTCTATAGAGCGAGGAGCCATAGCACTTTCTCAATTTTCGGAAAGGCAGTTGCGGGCGAACGCGTTTGCCCTCTTAGGCTATAAAAGGGTGAGACTGAGCATTTTCTCTACCTGCCTGAAATACTTCATTGGCGGGCGCTCCTTCCTTTTTCTGAGCTGGCAGGTAGCCCCCGCTCGTGTGGCGATCTTGAATGCCCAGAAGGGTGAATCATCTTGCAGATTGAAGGCAATCGTTACTTCCTTAGGGTCTGGAAAGTCCAAAAATATTTCGTGCCCGTTCCAGCGATTGTGTCGGATGTCCTTCCAGCCACGACGGGTTAGGTAGCAATATAGCGATGCGACGATGAAGGCGGAGATGCATCGGGTAAATGCACGGCTCAATTCCTCAGCCAAGTCCCTATAGCGATGATACCATATCGGGGGGAAGGGGACGCCCTCTGCAAAGTAGGGGCTGCCGACTACAAAGCCCAAAGGCGTCTTTTCCACGATGATTATAGTCCTATCGAATGGCAGATGGGGGCAGTCGCAGTCGTCCTTGACGGCCCAAAGTTTCTCGCTGTCGGTGCTTCGGCGACTTTCTACGACTTTCAGCCCCCATAGTTTCAGCAGAGGAGCATATCCTACTCGCACTACCCGCCGAAAGAAGTCAAAGCTCAGCGGCTCGTCCTGTTGGCGCTTCGCAATAAGGCGCTGAATAGCCTGCATTCTATCATCACCCCTGCCTCCATTATTCGGCAGACGGTTAGATAAGCACCACCGATAGGATAGATAACATTTTTCGGAAGTGTTTTATTGGGCTTTAATTTTTATTTCTTTCGTATTTTGCTAAAATTTCGTAGCTATATGTATTGGTGTTAAGCTTTGCGAAGACGAACGCCCAAGTTGGCGCACGGATGCTGAAATCAAAGGTTACTGCGAGTTTTGCGCCTGGAATGGCGAGGTCAATCCAATCTTCATCCCCCTTTGCAAGGTCAGGAAGAGCCAGCCTATGCTTGTGGAGATACCAACGAAGTAGGAAAGTAATGTAGGACGAGATAGATTTGTCACAAACAACATAATATTTATTAGTCTCCGCACTTCCGTATTTTCTCTTAACTGGAATAGTTTCTCTTATTAGCCAACCATCGCTAATTGACCAATATCTGTCCGTCTTTGTAATTACTAAAATTATTCGGTTGTTATCAAAGATCGCGTCTGAATCAATACCTACATAAGTTTGCATCCGTTTGTCGGTATCAACTAAGAATTTGGTAGTGCCCCGCGAAGGAGTGTGTCTTTCGCTGATGGACAACCCCCACTTGTTCAGCAATGGGAGGTATTCTTCCTTAAAGCGACGGATAAAGTTCAACGAAGTGCGCCTCCTTTCCCTTTGCAGCGTAAGGTTCAGTCTAAACCCGTGCCACATATACTAATCGTAAGATATTGTCAAAATGGTTTAGCGGATTTTCAGTAGCTTTCCTTTTGTATGACGGTAGCCTGTGGAAGTGATTATTAAGGGAATCGAAAACCGCAAGACAGAAAGCCCATTTTGGTTTGCTATGGCTGAATTCAAAACGGACGGAAAGATACCGTCTATCGTCAATTTTTACATCTACCCAATAATTCATCTCTTGGGGATAAGTGGTCTCCAGACAGCTCAAGCCCCTTTTTGTGCAGTAGCAATAAAACAGGAAAGTAATAAAGGACGAGACAGCGCAGTCGCAAAGGTGGCGCATCACCTCTTTCTCTTCTTCCGTATACTTTCTTTTTACGAAAAACACCTCGTCAAAAGTCCGACCGTAATCGCTAACCACCCAATATTTTTCCTTGCGCCCACTAACTTTTGTGATTATCAACAAGGTAAAATCTTCGTCAATAAGCGACTGCTTGGCTCTATCCACATACTGGGAAAGGTCAGAAGTGACAAGGAACAGGGCGCTGCCCCTCATGGTAATTGGTTTTTCCATAAGGAAGAGCCCCCATTCCGCCAAGACGGGCGCATATTCTGACCGCAGCATCTTCTTGAGCACTTGCACGCCGCTTCATCCCTATTTGGCGAGGTTGATTACCTAAAATCTAAGTGGGGGCAGGACTTTAGTGGCGGCATTGAGTCGTTCCGCCAACGGCTGGCGCCCGTTGCGCCTTCCCTGCCCCCGCTACATTTATCCGCTCCTGTATCGTCTTGGCGGGCGCCAACCTGACAGCAGTTTCCTCTTAAAGTATCGCCAGTCGTCCTCCTGCACCATGACCTGACCGCCGACCTTTTGCCACGGACAGTGGAGGCGGATAAGCCTCCATGCCAACCAGTATGTTATCTGCACGCCGCTCCTTTGCAAGTCTTTCCAGCATTCTTTGATGTTCAGCCATCGACCTTGCACTCCGTTCCGCCCCCTTCGGAATGGAGGAAAAGTACGCCTTCGCCGCATACATCACACTTATACCCGTTCGGGAAGTCGTGGCGGAAAGGGCGGGGATGCGGGCATTGTAGCCCGCAAAGGTTGTAAACGAGGAGGTAAAGAAACGCCGTATCCATGTCCTTTTTGGGCGGGTTGTTTAAAAGGTAGGTAATAAGGTCGTTTATCCATTGCCGAAACTCTGGGCTTAGGTCGTCTTCTTTTAGGGCGGGGTAGGGGACAGGGGGATGTTGGCAAGCGCAGGGGATATTTATGAGCAATTTCCAGTCCGCATCGGTTTGCGGTGTTGGTGGCTCAGGGGCATCTACGGCGCCAAGACCGAAAGAAGACCGCAGCCATAACCTCGCCCGCGCCCGATCTTTTTCTTGTTCTCGTCGTTTTGTGTGAAGTGGAAGATTAAAGGTGTCGAGTGCTTGCCCGTCTGGCAGGCTGTAGGCGACAAGGTAGTCATCGGAGTATTCCCTGATTATCTCGTTGGGGTTTTCCGAGCTAACCTCAACGATAGACCAGTCCCAGATGCCGTCCTTTACATACTCGTCCGCTGCCTCTATCGCCGCTTCTATCGTTTCATAAGTCTCCTCGGATAGCTCAAAATCCCCGCCGAAGCACCCGTAGGGGTCTTCGCCGTAACAATCTGGACACCAGACTTTAAAGCGGTAGGGCACGGATATTGCCTCCCTTCCTTCTTATACTTGGTGGATTGCGCTCAGTCTTTCCACCATTGCCTTCGCCTCTTCTGGTTCGGACATGCTCCCTTCCTTCATCAAGTGAACGAGCATTTCGATAGCATCGCTCCAGGTATTATACATCAAGCGCACTGGCTTAACTATATCCCGTCCAGCAAGCCCGCCATTGCCTTCCTCTTGGCTGCCGATTTCCAGCATATAGCCATCATCGACTTTTGTCAAGAAAAGGTAAATGTAGTTGTCCAACCGGTCGGGGAAAATTTTGACCCTCAAAGAAAGCTTGTGCCCGTCTACTTCTACCCACAGGGCTCTTGTCTTTAGCAGAAACCTAAAGGACATGTCTAAATATTCCCGCCAGAGGAGGAAGCGGAGCGACAGTGCCGCCACCGTAAGGATGGAGGGGTAGTCTTTGACGAGAATTCTCTGCCGATAACCGCGCAGAAACCCAAGGACGGAAATACCTATTTCGGTACCCCCAGTGCCGCCGTCTATCAGGTTAACCTTGTTAATCTCGAACTTTGGTAGTCCAAACTTCCTTCCTATGAGGTTGATTTCTCGTTCAATTCTAGCTGCTAAGGGGAAACGGTAAATCCATTGGGGCGTGAAAAAGCTGGCGACGGTAGCCATCAGGTGTCGCAACATCGTCGTTCACTTCCGTCCTTGTCGGAGATTTTGGCGGAGCAGCTTTAGGAGGGGCGTCTGGATTTTCCGCGTAGGTTCTATCAGGGTATGGTCTGGCTCTGTTATTCCCACAACAACCCCGATAACTTTTCCGTCCAATAGGGCAGGGCTGCCACTTGTCCCACTCCACGCCTTCGGATGCCCGTAGATGAGCCTCTCTCGGACGGGTTTGATGACGCCCCAAGTCCGCTCAAAGTCGGGGTCGTCCACTGTCAATTTCCAAATAACAGGCGTTATGGTCGGCATTCTATTTTTCTGCAAGGGGCGCCAAGAAATAATCGTTAAGTCTGCCCCCGCTGGCGGCACCTCAAAGGAGACAGGCAGGTAATCTTTTGCCTGAATGCCGCTAACCCGCAAGACAGCAATATCGGCGTCCGACGGAAAAATAACGACTTTTGCCTGATGGAATCGTTCGTTAAATTTGATTAGTATGTGGATTTTGCTTCGCTTGATAGCTTTCTGCATATATTCGTCGTCTTCCCAATTTTCGTGTGGGAGGGTGTGGGCAGCAGTCAGCACAAGGTCGGGTCCGATAAATGCTCCCGTCCCGTAAAACCTTATGCCCGTCGGGAGAAGTTCTATATCCGCAGACTTAAGGACCCGCCAATAAATCGCCGTCAGGTAGGGTACTTTGAATGGGCGGAAAGCGGAGGCGACGAGGGGAAGGAGAAGGACAATGGTGAAAGGAAAGATTAACATCCTTTGGCGCATCTCCGCCACCTCCTTTCCGCTCTCCTCCGAAGGGCGAACTGCTCCGAGCGTGGGTTATAAACCGCTATGGTTTTCTTATCTTCATCAAGGAAATACACTAAGAAAGGAACGGGCAGTGTTTTGGCGAAACCTATGGCGGCGCTAATTATCTTATCTTTGTCCGCTTCCTGCCCGATGGGAATGTAAACAGGTGGCGACCCGATGACGGGGGATGCTATCCCAATAGATGCCGTCTTGTCCTTAATCCGAGCCCATATCTTTTTCATTGGCAATCCTCCCCCATGCTCAGAGAAACAAAATACCAAGTTTTGCTTTCCGAAAGAATTTTACCCAATTTTTTTGGGCTTTTCGCAACGAACTGACAAGACACAAGATAGAGGCGACGGTAGGGTCGCCCAACTTGCCCCCCTCTAAGTCCCTTTGGAGCTGCCGCAGGTCGTGAAGGATGAGCCCGACGGTCATCAGATGCTTAAGGATACCCCAAATGAGTTGAGAGTGACGGGGGCAATTGTCATAGGCGTAGGAAATCTCCGCTATAAGTTTTTCTCCTTGTTTTAGAGACTGCTCCACGAGACGGCTGTAATATTCCTTTTTTTCTTTCCACATTGTCGTTCCTCCTCTCAAAGGGTGGCAAGTGTTATTAGGCGGGCGATGCCTTCGTAACCTAGCGAAACGAGGTTTCTCGGTCGGAATTTCAGCCGATAATCCCACCGATAGTGGCGGTCTTTACTGAAGAACGAAATGACCAGGCTAACATTGTAACTAGCTGGGTCAGTATTCATAGAGAAAAGGCGAATTGCTTCATAGTCTGCCTCCAACTCAGCAATATGCCCCTCATCAATTTTGTATCCTTCTAACAAGGAAAAGTGGCAGGCGGTGCAATGTAGGTCAAGACGCCACACCCGCAAGCAAAACTGCTTGGCATCTTCAAAGAGGTGTGTATCTCTTAAGTGCGGCACCAATCTGTCTATTTCCTCTCTTAGCGCTTTTACTTTTTTCTCGAGCTTCTGAATTCGCACTTCCACTTCCAACCTTTGTCGTGTTTGCGCTACTAACGGGTGTACGGAAGTTGGCGATGACATGCCGACCTCACCTCCTAAATTGTTGACGCCACGATTGTGTTGTGCAAGTCTTTAAGTGCTGTCTGCCGCAACTGCGGGTAGGGGATTTTTGCCTCCACGAACACTACTCCGTTATCTTCAACGATGAGACTAACCGTATATGCTTGCGGGTCGGTTTTCTCATCTATCATCGGAAAGCGAAGGAAAGCGCTAAGGTCATTAATTCGTCCCCACTTTGGAAGTGGTAAATCTATATGCGAATCCAAATGAACTCGTAGGTCTTCGAAATCATAAGTCGATAGCCCCCAAATATCCTTCAAAAGGTTATTGATCACCATTAATGTCAAGAAAGTCGTGCTTGACCGCTGCCTCTCCAATCGCCTGATGGTGGGGTTTGTGTTGACGCTGAGGTGGACATAGAGGTGAAGACGAAGATTAAAAAATATTCCTATGTAAGGAAGCGGCGGTTTGGAGTGGATGAGGGCGTCCCACATCACATGGTCTTTCTCAATAAGACATAGGGCGAAAGGTTGTCCTCGCCATCTTATCGTCCCGTCCCTATCCACACGGTAGGTGCGAATCCCCCATTTCTCCCGCAAGGTATTTACCCATTGGGTCGCTGTTTCCTTGGCGAGTTGGCGGAGTGTCTCTTGCTTAGTAGATGAGCGGGGCATCCTTATTAACCTCCCTTGTTTGTATTTGGTCGCATCGGGCAACACCGATACAAGTTACATACCAATGGTCTGGTCTCCAAAAGTCCAAGTTCCCTATTCGGCGTTCATATTCCTCCCAGCTGTTGAAAAGGCTAGGTAGCCAACTTTCGTCCGTCGCTGCGATGATAGGGATGTAATAGCCGTCTTTGTCTCTTACGGAGAGAACATAGACCTTCTCAGGCGCTGATGAAGTATCCACCTGTTTATCTTCCAAAGAGCCAAGTATAGATGCTGCCCACCAGTCAAATCGTTCCCTCGTGATGGACTCCCAGTCGGCGTTATCAACTTGGTCTCGGCTCTCAAAGAGTGGAACGACTTCCCAATCGGTATCCCCGCGTGGCTCAATAGAAGCGATAGTTGGGATGAGGTAGCCGTCGTCATCAAAGGTTGTATGGACCCACAAGAAGCGCATCCCGTTTCACCTCGCCTTTTGAGAGTTAATTTCGGCGCCGAAATTAACTCCCCAGCCGACAGCCTTGTAGGGGATTTCTGCGGGGGTGGTTTTGACGAACATAATTTGGGCGATACCTGCGTAAGGGTAAAGAGAAATATCCCGTGCGGGGTTGAGGTTGACGACGGTGAAGACCAGTTGACCGCTAAAACCAGCGTCCACGACGGTCATATTGTATGCTAATCCCTGCCGTGCATAGGTGCTTTTCCCAAACAATAGCCCGACAAGGTTCGTCGGTAGGCTGAAGGTTTCCAGACTGGCGACTTGGAGGCAATGGTAGGGAGGTAGCGGGAAATTCTCGCCCTCGCCCAGTTCTATTACCTCAACATCGCCGTTTTCTAGCTCTACGAGTCCGCCTTGCCGACCCCGAAGTTTAGGGCGAAACCATACGAAGCGGGGGTGCAGGCGGAAAGTATAGCCGTGTGGGTCTAGCCCGTAACTGATGCCCATCAGTTGACGCTTTTCAGGCACGAAGTCGGTTATGAAATCGGGCTTCTCTGCCACGAGCCGTTTGATTTCTGCGTCGCTGAGAAACATCGGCGGTCACCCCATGCGAGATTATACCAGCGGACGGGATTTAAAGGAAAATCTCGGCGGGGAGGGCATCCAGAAGGCGGGCGAAATACTCCAATGGGTGGTTATCCGCGCAGTCAAAAGTTCTATGAATGATGTGTGGGGCACATCCATAGGTCAACCGCCACGCATTCTCTTCAATAAGATAGAGGAAGTTCAGTATTTGTCCGCCAAAGGAAAGATAAATAATTCCGCAGGTGACGGTAGCAAAGAATCCCTTTCTCATGGCTATCCGTCTGCTTTCCTCTGTCAGGGTCACGAATAGGAAGGTCTCAAGTAGGCGAGCCAAGTCAATTTTGACTTTCTTTGGCAGGCTTTTTCTATTGCGAGGCAAGTCGCTGATAACTACCGCCCGCTCATTGCACAAAACTTCAATATAGGGCTGGGTCTTGCCGTCGGGTTGGACAAGGCAAGCACAGAGAGCATTGACATGCTGCCCTTCCCACTTTATTGTCCAGATGACCTCGTTGGGTGTTCGGGCAGATTTGCTCACTTCTATTTTTCGTTGGCGCCAAGTCTCCGCCGTCTCGTCAATAAAATTTACGACGCTGCTGAAAAACTCCGCCCACATTTGCGCTGGGGTTAGCTTGGGCATCGCTTTGCTCACCCCTTAGAATTCAAAAGGATGCCAAGGCAATGACCTTAAGTGCTTTAGCGACGGCTTGGCTGTGTCCGCCGACAAACTCGTAGAGTTCTCCCCCGTTAGCTATCATACATACTGCATTCCGCCGTCCGAAGAGGATGGTGAAAGAAGGCGCCTGGTCAGGTGCATAGCTCCTAGCTATGACGACCGCAATGTAATTTAGTGGGTCGTGGCGCCAACAGCCACAGAGCCCCACCCACCCCCTATAAAGGTCGGTAACCTTTGCAGCCAGCGCCTTTGCAGCTAAAACTATCGGAAGGGGTAAGTTTAATGGGGGGTGTTGTATAAGGGAAGTTCCCACCTTGCTGTATCCGACAATCCAGCTTTCGGATGGCAAACTAAACAGGTAAACGACGCTCCCCAGGGGGCATACTACCGTCTGGTGCTGCAAGGAGATATAGGCGAGACATTCGTCGGTGCGCTTAATGCCGATGGCGTAAAAGTACGTTTCCTCAAGGCCGATGGCGTAAAAGTACGCTTCCTCAAGGATGAAATCTGCTTTTGGGTATGGTAGGGTAATGATAGTTGTCGGACAATTAACCCCCCACTTCCTTAGGATTTGGTTGGTTTTGTAGATTATTTTGTTGACACCAAGCTCCTTGATCCACCGCATCCTCTCCCCGTTGTGAAGGTGATGGGTTGTTTTGACATGACCTCTCTTAGGCATCTTGGTCACCGTGCAAAGTTAATTTCGGCGCCGAAATTAACTCTTGCTGCCAATTTAGTTGTGCCCCCCACATCAGGAATGGGGGGGAAGGAAATGCACAGCCGACGGTAGTCCGCCAGCCCGACCAACTCGTGCATACTGTTTAGGCTTGCGCCACCAGCAACTCATGCTTCCCTTATAGGCTTGCCTTGTCGACAACTCGTGCGCTTATGCCTACAAAATGCCGTCCCTCCAACTCGTGCAGAATGCGCTACTTCTCTATCGCCCCCCAATCAACTCGTGCATTGACTTAAACTTCGGTGCGGCTTCAACAACTCGTGCCTTACCGCAAATTCAGCCGTCAGCGCCTTGCGCTCAATTTCTAAGGGATGGTGTGTTGCTTCATTCGTTCCACGATGCCTTTTACGAAGGTGGCTACTTTTTCGTCTTCTTCGTCTTGCAGCATATTTTCTACCTCTTGGATAGCCCGCAGGACTTGTGGGAGTGCCTTTCTGGGGTGCATCATCATTTCGGGCGGGATTTTGGTGGCGTGCCCCAAGTGTATCACGGGATAGATTTCCACGACTGGCAGACCTTGAGTTTTTCGGGCGACTTCCCACAGGTGGGTGACAAAGATATTCGCTGCCTTGACTATCGCTGCGAAATGACAGTGCCCTTTCGTCCAATCGGGATGGTCTTGCTGATACTTCTCTTTATAGCTGGCATAAAGTTCCGCCAGTAGGTTAGGCGAGCGCTTGTAGACGAGAAGCGACTGCTTGACGATAAGGTAGAGGACACTTTTCGCTTTAGGGTTGTAGGGGCGAACTTTACCTGGCTCGGCTTTCACGATTTTACCTGTGCGGGGGTCGGGAGCGACACCGCAGTGTTTGGCAAGGCAGGACGGATAAACCCTCGCAGCGGGGTTTCCGATATAACCAAGCAACCTACCAAAAAGGTGCTTGCCGACTCCTGGGATGAAGGCTGCCCACTGCTTCCATTCGGGAAGGTCTGAGACGATGCGGGCGATTTCCCCTTCCGCCCGCTCTCGTGTGGCGAGGGCAGCCCCCGCATCTGCTAGAAGAAGGTCTCTGCACTTTGATGCCGCCTCCTTCAGAAGGGGGGACTGTTCAAAGCGCCGTAACGACTGAAGACGCTTTAGGGCATCGTCCCACAGCCTTACCCACATCCCCAGCTCGTTGTAAGGCGGCATCCATAGTCGCTCTTTGTCCACTCGCAGTTCGGTTTTGAACGACATGGGGGCATCGCCTCCCACTCGTTTTACGCTGTCATTAGCATATTATACTCTATGCCCCTTTGCGGCGGTAGCGTCGGTTCTCAATTTTCTCATAATTGACCTTTACCCCCTTCCTCATGGGGATTTCGGCGACGATTTCGTGGCGATACTTAGGGCTTGTTGTGCCGTCGCCAAACTCCCTAGATGCCAGCACGAGAATCGTCCTGTTGTTGACATCAAAGAGGTAGAGCCACTCCAGAAAGAGCGGGTCGCATTGCGGGTCGGGATTCCCGTCGTGGCAGTCGCAACCCCACTTGAGCATACTGTGAAATCCGTCCCGCTTGAGGAAATATTCGCTATGGCAGTAGCATTGGGGAGCGTCGGCGTTTTCGTCCAATTTCCAACCGCCCAGACTGTTGGGGTCAAGGACGATGCGTCCGCCCCGCTCTAGGCGTGACCAACCGCCAGGGTGCTCCAAGATAACGCTCTCCACGACTTTCATCACATCCCAGTCACAGTCGGGTAGGACTTCCTCTATGAGCGTTCGCAGTAGCCCCTCTGGGTAAGAGTCGTAGTGATGGTAAACACCAATCCAGCGCAACGGCTTACGGCTAATCAGAACGCCAATGACGCCTCGTGTCGCCATCGTCTATTACCTCCCTTCGGTAGGGTTTGTGTCTGCCACCTACCTATTATTCGGCAGGGGCAGCCCCCATCTGTCGCAGGCGGGACAGCATCAAAGCAAGCCGCCGGCTGGAGCCGATGGCAGTTCCTTCTCTCGTAGGTAATGCTGGCGGAAGTCTTAAGGGCTCTCACAGGAGAGAAAGACCAATACCTTTGACGATGGCTGGGAGCGCTTCTATGGGGTTTTCCGTAAGCGGTCGGCGAACGCTCTCTATCGTCACCAAACCCACCCCGTCTACGCCCTGCCGCACTTGCCAAGTCCAACCATTTCGTCGCAAGTAGAAGGAAAAGCAGAATAACTCGCATTCGCTCTCCCCAGAAAGCTTAAGGTAGAGATGTTTGCCCGACTTCCAAATGTAAAGTCCAGTCTCTTCAATGGCAACTGCTTGGGCTGCCTCTAACACTAACCATTCAGTTAGCCTCTCAAAGAAAGAGCGAATGTATTTCCAATTTTCTTCCCTCGCCCTAATATGGTCGCAGTTTTTCTCGTTGCTGTTTAGATAGATCCAAGGTACAGCATCTTCGGGCACACTGTCGGGTGAGGGGGGCTCAACACGGATGCGGAGCGGACGGAGAACATTACCTCCGTGCTTAATCAGCTATAGTCCGACGGCGACAGGCTGGGCATCAATGCCCCAGCCTTGCCACAGTTGGGCAAACTCGTTAAATATCTCCGTCAACTTGCCTTTGGCTGCACTTAAGCCGTTCACTACGATCACCTCCGCCCGCTAATTATTCGGCAGACTACACTATTGGCGGGGTGATGGGCTTAGGAGCTTCCTCATTAGCCTCAGTGTAATTTAACCATAAAGCATCTTTGACCTTAGCACCTTCAGACCCCTTCCCAATGGCGGAAGTGTTCCGATAGGCGACCTCTATTACTTTCCAGCCATTCAGCATTTCGTCGTAAAGTGGACATTTTGGATGGGTAATTAAAACCTTACCCTTTACCTGCTGAAGTGCCGCTAACAACTCCCGATGTTGTTCGTCTGTCATTTGAAAAAGGTAGTTTTTAGGTGTGCTAAGCGTTTCTGGTAGGTAGGGCGGGTCAATAAAAAAGAAAGTGTTGGATGTATCATAGCGGCGGATGACATTGATGGCATCGTCACATTCAATTACGACATTCCGCAAGCGCAGGTGAAATCGCTCAAACTCTGCAATGGTATTTCTAAACGCCCGTAAGGTTACCCCCTTGTTGGCTTTGGGGAACGACCAAGCGGGGTTGGCAATAGCAGCGGAAAAACTTTGGCGATTGAAGACATAAAACGCCCACGCCAACTCCAAAAGTTCGTCATCGTTAAATTCATCAAGACTGCGAGGGTTTCCAAGATGCCGCTTCAACTTCTCCCTCACAGAGTAAAACTCCGCTCTACTGTAGGGGGTTAGCTCGCAAAGTTCCTGAAGGCGTTGCCAAAGGCGCTCGTCTCGCAGGCAGCGGTAGAATGCGACAATGCGAAAGTCAATATCGTTTAGGATTTCCAGCGGGGACGGTTCTTTTGCCCAAAAGAGAGCCGCCCCGCCTGCAAAGGGTTCACAATAGACCTCATGTGGCGGGATTAACTGAAGGAGCAACTTCGTCAAATAGTGCTTTCCGCCATAGGACTTGATTGGCTGCCCACTCAAAGAAAAATCACTCCCAGATTCTTTTTGTAACTGTCATAACTAGTCGTTACATTATCATGAGTAGGGGTCGCAACCCCCACTCTTGTACCAGGCCGCTTCTTTGGCACGGTACATTCCCCTCCCAAAGATGGTCAGTTAGCAAGTTTCGGTGCTATCAAAAGTATCCGTGAAGAAGGTTTTGCATTTGGGGCATCTAAGCACTCTTTTCTGTGTCTGTTCAAGTTCCTGTAGCTTAGGCTTGACTCGTAAGCGTATTGCCGCCCCCAACTTGCCCCAGAAACGCCACGAGAGGCGTTTCCGATACTCCCTGTCGTGGAGGGCGTGCCAAATGGTTGATTTGTCATATCCCGTCATCTCTGCCAAGTCTGCTAAGGACACACCCGCCTTTTCCATCCATTCTGCAATGCCCTTAGGAAGCGCCTTAGCACCCTTTGATGCGGTTTTCTTTCTCGTCGCCTTCTTCTTTTTTCCTGCGGGTGCGGGTCTGCGCTTTTGCCTCTTGCTGACTTCGGTTGCCATCGGTTCTGGTTTTGGCTGGGGCGCTTCCTCGCTCGGCTTTTCGTCCCTTTGCTCTCGTGGGGCTAAGACGGAAAGCACTCGGCTCTTGATATTTTCCCAGAGTAAACGCCAACTTTTCATTGCATCGTCCCTCCTTCTAATTATATTTCAACCTTAATTTGGGCGAGGACAACCCGCCCAACGGACTTGACGATAACTTCCCCACCACCTGCTTCCTGCGCCATTTTGACGGCGTGGTCAAATGCCCTATCAGCGTACTGCTGAATTGGGCTGACGGTCATTAAGACGATTGTCTTTCCGTCCTTGTCCACGACATCAATGTATTCCGCTTCGCTCCTTACCGATTCCCACGCCTTCCGCCAGCGGATTGGGAAAGAGTGGCGCTGTCGGCGCATTTGTCAAACACCCCTTTCAAGGTTATTTTCGGCGTCGAAATTATACCTCAACCGACCACCGCCAGTCAATTACTCGTAGGGTGGTGGGCGGTGCAGGAGTTGAACCTGCGCCCTCCTCCTTGTAAGGGAGGCGCTCTTCCGCCTGAGCTAACCGCCCGATGAGTTCAATTATCGCTTCACAGAAGCGAAAGAGCCACTGCCTTAACCGATTCCATAAGGAGTGTCATCGGATCATCACCTCTGCCCCCGCTGATGTGCCACTTACCGCCGCCGTTTAAATCTGGCAAAATCCATTTGAAAGTGCCATCGCTACAAAGCTGGAAATATATGTCGTTGAGCCAGCACTTGCCAATCTTAACGCATAGTCGCTTTCCGATTCCGTAATCGGCAACATAGTTGGGGCAGCCGAGTTTGCTGTATAGCTCGTCCCCCGCCGCATATAGGAAAAGTCCTTTTAGAAGCCTCTCAAGGAGATAATCAATTTCCATCCATA
>JAVVGN010000016.1:0-31606 GCA_032249095.1 Candidatus Caldarchaeales archaeon
GAGGCCATCGAACTCCTCTGGAAACCTTCCAACACCATAGGCGTATAGGTCGTCGTCATAGGCCTTACTAACTCCCAAGAGCCTGAGCCTGCCGTCCCTTGAGGGCCTACCATTCGTATATAAATGGTAGTATAGCCTCTTGAGGAGTCTCAGGTTATCTATTAGGCCCTTCCTGTACTTGTGATATAAGTGGCCTATGTCCGCTACCGCTAACCACCTACCGTCCTTAAAGTATAGGCATAGGGCTCCTGCATGTAGCCTAAGCCTCTCAAACATAGACCCCTCTCCGCAGTCTCCGCATCTGCCAGCCTCGGCCTCCCCCTCACCTTCCTCGGCCCCCTCTGCCCGCTCCACCGTCGCCTCCTCCCCAACATCCTCCTCAGCCTGCAACTCCTCGGCCTCAGGCTCTCCAGATGTGAAGCTGTCTAGGGTGGTTAGGAAGCGGCTTAGGAGCGATGCTGAGATTGAGGAGGTCGTTTCCAAGAGGCTTGAGAGGTCTGGTAGCGCGGTCGTGATGAGCATACTTGGAAACTTCTCGGTGGATAGGGGGGAGTTCAGGACGGCCTCGGAGCGCGTCGTCTCCGTGATGTCTAGGATGGTTGAGAGGGATCCGGCGAGGCTTGAGCTCACCGGCTCCGGGGTCAGGACCGTCATAAGGCTCAGGCAGCCCCCGAAGCCTCCCGAGGCTCCGGAGCAGCGGCCGGCCGAGGGCTAGGAGGGCCACAACCCGATTTATATCCCTTCTACGCGGTCTATCCAGTGATAGCTCTAGGGTCCGTCTCGTTTCCAGAGCCTAGGAGGGTCGAGGTTCCTGTGGCTCCGGCCTTCGGGCCCTACCGGAGGTTCTTCCCCCGCGAGGCGGTCGGGCACCCGGCCAAGGCCAACCTCCACCTGGTCGAGAGGCTGGTGGAGCTCGTGAGTTCTCCTGGTGACGTTGTTCTGGACCCATTCGCCGGGACCTTCTCGACGTGCGTGGTCTCCGTCCTGGCGGGTAGGGGGGCCGTCGGCGTCGAGATCGATCGGGAGTACTTGGGCTGGGGCCTGGAGGCGTCTAGGAGGGTTTGGGCGGAGTCTGGGAGGTGCTTCCACGCCCTGTGGGCCGACGCCTCGATGATCGGCCAGCTCCTCCGCCCATCCTCCGTAGATGCAGTTGTTACTAGCCCTCCATATGTCCTCTCCTCTCTGCACGGTGGCGACGCTGTGAGGAGGCTTGAGAGGGTCCTGAGGGCTGGAAGAGACCCTAGGGACTTCTTCGGGGGCCTGGCCAGGAACGCGGTGCGCGGGCGCTCCCGCAGGCACGACTACTACCCCCTCAGCCGCTGGATAGCCCTGATGAGGGAGGTGCTCTCGGGCCTCCGAGAGGTCCTGAGGAGCGGCTCTCTCGCCGCCTTCATAGTCAGGAACAGGATTAGGCGGGGGTCGCTCCTGGAGCTGGACTCCCTCCTCGCCTCCCTCGCGATTGGGGCCGGGTTCGCGGTCGAGGCGCTCTACTCGGCCCCGGCTCCCAGGAGCCTATGGGCCAACCTCCTAGCAAGGAGGGGTTTGGAGCTTCCGCGTGAGGATAGGGTCGTGGTCCTCAGGAGCTAGGGCCTAGAAACCCTATATCTCGGGCTTAGTTGTTTGCTCCTAGGTATGTCGTTGGAGGATAGGTTGAGGGAGGTTCTTGAGAGGGGTGGGGACTGGCGTAGGGTCCCGGTGAAGGGCCTGCCGGGGGTCTTCGTCGTCAAGGCTCCCGCCAGGGGGAGCAGGCCTGCCTCCCTTGTGGTGGAGCTGAACCCCCTCAACGAGGCCGGGGCGCCATCCAAGAGGAGGGGCCTCTACCTCAGGAGCCTCAGGGAGCTCGAAGACTACAGGAAGATGCTTGGAGATGGGAGGCTCGAACAGTTGTTGAGGACCGTCGAGAAGGTGAACCCTGGGGGAGCGGAGAGGGAGGACCTAGAGATCTAGCGGAGGCCTGTTGGCTGCTCCTCGCTCCTATCCACTATCTTTATTCTTTCTCCGAGCTTGTCTGTCTTTCTGTAGAGCCATTTCGCCCTCCTCCCGGGCCTCCTCTCCCTCTCCAGTACTTCTAGTGTGGTTAGGTGTTCTAGTGCTGGTCTTACGTGTTTGAAGTCTTTTGGGGCCCAGCCCCTCCTTAGGAGTTCTGAGGCTACGTCGCTGGCGCTCCTCCACTCGTCGAGGAAGCCCTCTAGGGCAAGCCTGACTATCCTTCCGTATAGCTCGTCTTCAGGGACCTTGATGTACTCGTACCTCCTCTCGTAGATTATCTTTGGGACAGAGCACTCTATCCTGACCTCGGGTATCCTGGAGAGTATTGCGCGGACTAGCTGTTCAAGGGCCTCTACCCTGTGCCTGAGCTCCTCTATCTCGTCCTCGATGCTCATTCAATGTAGCTATCCAAATCGCGGTAGATAAGTTCAGATGGCCTCCACTACGTCGTGGATTAGTATTGTGGTTGTGCCGTTTAGCTTGGTTATTGTTGCTCTTGCCCTGAATCTTCTACCCTTCTTTATCAGTTCTCTGGGTCCGTTGTAGGCTGATGGTTCCAGCCTGGCCCTGAACCGGTCGTCTACGAGGACTATGGCGAAGCCCTGGTATATCTTCTCTACCTCTATCGTCCTTATCCTTCCCTGCGGCCTAGCAGAGATTGGTCTTGACCTTAGGGCCGCGGCCGTGACGTATCTTTCCCCGACCCTCTTCACCAGCCCCTCCCTCAATAGCCTGCCGAGGCTCCTCCTCACGGCCTCCGGGGTGTATGTGTGGCCCTCGTAGAGCTCTTGGAGCGTCGCCCCCCTAGCCCCAGCCTTGAGTAGCGTCATGTAGATGTGTTTTCGGCAGTGGTGGAGCTCGCTGCTTGACGGGCCCTCGACCTCCATCTCCTCAAGCTCTATCGGATTGACCTCCTCAACGGTATCAGAGGTTGGGGCTGACTGCGCGGGTGGTAGCTCTATGGACAGCCCCTCCTCGGCCACGCTTTTCTGCTCCTCCCGCTCAGCCCTGTGTTCCCGATCCGCGGTTTCCATCTCTATTGCATGCTCTCCCTCCTCTTTCCTCCTCCATGGCCAGGGTGTCCCGGGCCGGGGCCTCTCGGCCCTCCTCTCCAGACTGACCGTCTTGTTTGATGCTTGTCTGAGTATCTTCTCCATCTTCCTGGCCCTCCTGTATCCTTCTCTGAAGTAGTACTCGTCTACGGTCTCCTCGGCCACTAGTATTACTGCCTTGCCGGGAAGCCTCCTCCCAGTCCTGCCCCTCCTCTGTATGTATCTTATCCCGGAGACGGCTGGCTCGTAGAAGACTACTAGGCCGCACTCAGGTATGTCTAGCCCCTCCTCTCCTATGCTGGTCGCGACTAGGACGTTGTAGGCTCCCTCCCTGAAGGCCTTGAGCGTCCTAGCCTGCTCCTCCTGCGTCATCCTGGGGCCCTGCTTCCCCTCCGCCTTGCCTATGAATAGTGCTGCCCTATACCCCCTCTCCCTGAGCCTCTCGACTAGGACCTCGGCCGTTGCCCTGATGTTGGCGAAGACCAGCACCCTGTCGTCCCCCTTCTCGGCGAAGTGGGCTGTGAGGACCGATGCCAGCGCCGCGACCTTCGTGTGGTCCGCCCTACACTCGTTGACCATCATCACGAGCCTCCGGTACTCCGGCATCCCGGCTATCATCCTGTGGCTCCTGAGCTCCGACCTCCCTATCTCCTCCAAGTATCGTCTCAGGCTGTGGACGTGCTGGCTCTCTATCAGCTCCTCGGCGTGGTATAGGCTTAGTGCCGCCGAGATGAGGGCCATGTAGTGCATGTTGGGTCCTTTTACTCCCGCCTCTATCTCGGCCCTGAGCCTGTTCATCAGGCCGACTAGGACCTTCCTGTTGACGGCTTCGCGGGGGACCCTGAGCAGCCCGCCTATCCTCAGCCTCTCCAGCACCGACTCTATCATCCTCCTTATCTCCTGCCTGATGGCCTCGTATTCTTTTGGCAGTGCGACCCTGACCCAGCTAACCTTTACCCCCGGTATGTATCTCGATACCTCCTCCTCTTCCTCGCTCATCCAGACTATCTGCTCTATCCATAGGTTCCTCACGACCTCTACGACCTTCTCCTCCTCGGAGCCCGGCGACGCCGTCAGAGCAAGGATTAATGGATACGGGCACCTCCTGACGTACTCCTCCGCGAGCCTCGTGTAGGCGTATCGGCTCCTAGACCTGTGGCACTCGTCGAAGACTAGGAGAGCGAACTCCTCCAGCCCCACCAGGCCCCTCCTATAGTCGTTGAGGACTGCCTGCGGTGTCGCGGTGAATATCCTGACCCTAGGATCTCTCCAGACCATCGGCCTCCCGCCAGTCTCCCCGGTCACCGCCGCCACCTCGTGGCTCTCCAGCCTAAGGTGCCTCAGGACGGATTCCCTGTGCTGTAGCGCCAGGGGCTTCGTCGGCGCCATTATCAGGACCCTGCATCCAGGATATCTGTGGAGGAGCTCCGCGGCCACCAGCTCCGCTATTACCGTCTTCCCTAGGGCAGTCGGTAGGACCACGAGTGTGTTGGCCTGTAGAGCCCTCTCAACCATCCTCCTCTGGTACTCCCTGTCCTCTAGGACTCCCTCCCTCACCATCGGGTGCTCAACGTAGCTGGCCCTGGGTGCCGAGAGTTCCTCCCTCACCTTCAGTATGTGCTTGCAGGCCGTGTGCCTGTAGGTGTAGTGGGGGCATGTGCAGCTCCAGGAGCCCTCGTCGCTAAGCGTGACCATGTATTCTACTCCTGGCTCCGACTGGCTCGGCACCCGCCAGCTCCTCAAGCTGGCCCGACTATGCTCCCGGCTCTAAAAAGGTTTTATGGTCTTCGTGCTATACGTCGTTCAGGGAGATCTTATATTGAGGTGATCTTTAGTATAGCTGAGGTGCAAGCAAGGAAGGCAAAGGCGAGGAGGAAGGCTCGGGCGAAAACCAAGAAGGCGGCTAAGAGGCCCGCAAGGAAGGCTTGAAGGAGCCGGCGGAGCCCAAACCGGAGGCCACTCCTGAGGAGAAGCCTGCCGGAGAGGCGGCGCCCGCCTAGGAGCCCGAGTCGTCCACAAACCATCCACGTTTTTATTGGGGTCCGCCAGCATCCCTGGCCAAGGAATCCTGGCCATGCTCCCAGCTCTAAAAGGGTTTTAGTGCCTCTAACAGTTATAGCTGTTCGCGTGGGTGGTTTGTTTGGCATGAGCTATAGGAGGGGGAGGAGGTTCGAGTATATTGTTAGGGATCTGTTCAGGAGTAGGGGGTGGTTTGTTGTGAGGGCCGCGGCGTCGAGGCCGGTGGACCTCGTATGCCTGAGGAGGGCTGGTGTGGGTGTGGTGGCCGTGCTGGTCGAGTGCAAGTATGGGGTGGGTTCTCCTAGGAGGTCTGACGCGGCTGGGCTGGTCGCCGCCGCTCGGAGGGCGGGCGCCACGCCGGTCCTAGCCTTTGCGGAGAAGAGGGGAAGGATGAGGATGATAGACGCAGAAAAGTGGTTAGACTTCACTCCCTAGGCCAAGTCAGGTAGATAGGGAATCCTCCTCCACTTACCCGCGCCTCAATTGTCTGGAAGCCCTAAATATTGTTCCTTAGTCCCAGAGGGTTGTGGCGGCTTGATGAGGGCGAGGTTTCTGGTGGCTGTTTTGGTGTTGGCGGCGCTGCTGTTCTCGGTCCTAGCGCTAGGCGGCATCTACAAGACTGGCGAGCCTGGGGGGAGGGGGGTTGCAACTCCCCTCTACGAGTCTAGAGGTGGGGCTGAACTAACAATTACTACGCGGAGAGAGACGACGCAGGGATCCACACAAACCACGGCTCACGAAACCATAGTGATATACTCCGCTCCCGAGAGGTGGCCGGAGGCGAGGCGGTACGCTCTTTTCGAGATAATCGATGTTCCGGGGAACGTATCCCTCTCTGTCGTCTACTTTGAGCGGGTTCCGAGCCTGAATGCAATCTACTACGAGCCGCTCCCGAATGGTTCGGTGGTAACACACTTCAACGTAACCTACATGCCGAGGCAGAACGAGACGGTCTACTTAGCGACCCTCGCATACGTCATTCGGGGCGATCCTAGGGAGCGGGGGATCGACGTGCCGGAAACTCTTTGCATCCGGCGGCACGAGAACCCGTTGACGTTGGCTAACTGCTTCATAATCCCCGCCCTGGCCACGGACCTGCTCCTCGGGACGATCACAAGGGCGCTGGATCTTGGGCTGAAGATCTTGTCGGGAGAGGAGTTGAGGCTGGACCTCATCGACGAGAATGGCAAGCGCTACGCCCCTGTGGAGAGGGTTGTCGTCGGTGTGATGAATATTACAGCGAGTGGTGGGTCCTGGTATCTGGCCTACAAGGAGTATGCCCTGCGGGGCCTAGGAGAGCACGTCATAGGCAGAGGCTCTTATGCCTTCATACTGCCTAGGGGCGCTAGGCCCCAGTACCTCTACCTATACGTCTCCAAGACCGGCCTACTATCCGTCTTTGATCCCGAGAAGGAGCGGCCGGTCGCCCTGATTAGGGTTGGTTAGGGTGGGGCTAGGAGCTGAGCGAGTCCTTCAGGAGGAGGATGAGGGCCAGCCTGTCGCCTTAGGCCTCGGCTATGAGGAGCTCGGCGCGCCTCAGGAGGCTGCCGTCTCCCCTAGACACCCCGTCTATCGAGAGCCCCGCCGCCTCTATGTAGTGCCCCAGCATGCTCAGGAGCCTTTGGTGCGCCTCCCGGTACTCTTCGGGCGGCTCGACCCTCAGGCACCTCCGATACGTCTCCTCCATCTCCAGCTTGATGGCTATGGCGCGGACGATGGCGTCGGCCCTGCCGGAGCTGTTCCCCGAGGCCTCAAGCGCGTCGGCGAGCCGGTCCAGGTAGAAGGAGACCACTATCAGCTTCTCCCTCAGCCACGCCCTGTACTCCTCAGCGTCTAGGCCCGTGGACCTGACAGCCGTGTAGACGGTTACTGTTCTGGTGGTTGCCGCGATTATTGCCTGTGGAGGGGCGGAGGGAGGGGTGGAGCGGAGGCTGTTCAGCGCCTGCGAGGCGGAGAGCATCGCTATGCCCGCACCGAGCACCAGCGCCGCAACCCCCAGCACGAGGCCTGCGATGGATAGGGCCCTCCAGCCGGATCCTCCCGCACCCATTTGAGGTATGGGCCGACTCAATGTTATATAGCCTGTCGTGGCCCTCCCCTTGCTACCGCTTAACTAACGTTGTGTAGTGTCGTTCTGATGGTTTGGAGAGGTTCCTAGCACCAAACGCTCCCCTGATGGCCGCGGTCTACGAGGCGGAGTATAGGAGGAGGGATGCGGCGCCCGTCGCCGGTGAGATGGCTGTCTCGCTCCTAGACATAGCCCGCCTCGCCTACACGGCTTCTAGCCCCGACGACCTCTTCGACAGGCTAGTATCCACTAGGGTCTCGGACGTGGCTAGGCGCGTCCCTAGCCGCTGGGGCAGGATCAGCTTGGGGGAGTTCGTGGCGATGGTTGAGGAGGGTGGGGGAGCGGCCTACCACGAGGGCTACCTGGCAACGTATGAGGACCTCGTGGAGCTGCTCGGGCCCCTCCAGCTCCCGGTCCCGGCTGCAAACCTTGCCCTCAGGGCTTCGAGGATAGGTGGGGACGCTAGTCTCTCTAGGGCGCTCCTCCAGCTACTCATGGACGGAGGGACGCCGGTCCTCGTGGGCGACTGCGTCGTGACCCTCAGGAGCGCCCTCTGCGGCTTCGCGGGACAGTGCGTGGAGAGGGAGATGTCGGGGGTGCCCTTCGACGCCTACAGCTACTCGGTCCCCGCCCCCGAGCTCGACGCCTCCGCGACGCTCTCCGAGGCCCTCAGGCTCCTAAACATGTATGGCGTGGTGGTGGTTGACGGTGGGGTGCTGACTCCCAGGGCCCTCGGCTCGATAGTAAAGCGGTCGTCGAGGCCTGGGAGGATGAGGCTCTCCGAGTACCTCTGAATCTATATCCTCGCGAGGACTGCTGTGAGGAGGATGGAGGCCAGGAAGGCTATCGCGAGCGTCGTGGACAGCGCGTGGGTCCTCCTGATCCCTAGCCTATCTCCTAGTAGGGCCTGGACTATGAGTCCTCCGTCGAAGGGTCTTGCGGGCAGCGCGTTGAGGACTCCTAGGAACGCGTTTATGATGAACATGTATTGGGCTATGCCGAGTGGGAGGGTGTAGTTGGGCCCGAGGAGGGTGTGGGTGTACCAGCCCTCGGGAGGCGTCATGGGTGAGGCGACGCCCGCGGCGGAGAGTAGTGCTGGCGGGACCAGTAGTATCCCCGGGTTCTCCAGGACCCTCGCCGAAGCCGCCAGGGCCTCGGGGCTCTGCGGGACCACGCCCATCAGTATGAGGAGTACTGCTCCTAGGGATGCGAGGCCCACGAGTATGTTGGCCGTTATCCCGGCTCCGGCTAGCTGTAGTAGCTGCCTCCTAGGCATCCTGTACTCGACGTTTCCGGGAGGCTCTACGAAGGCTCCGAGCGGGATGGGGCCTAGCAGTATGATTCCGACCCTACGGATGTCGTATCCGTGCATCCTGAGGACCGCTGCGTGTGCGGCCTCGTGGATCGTCATGGCGACTGCCAGTGCTAGGATCGTCTCTAGGATGGGGAAGGAGGGGTCGAGACCAACCACGCCCGTGCCGACTAGTGGGTTGCTCCTGTAGAATGTTCTTACCCTCTCCAGCCCCTCGCTGTTGGAGACGTACCAGAGGGTCGTGTAGGCGACCGTGGCCGCCGCCAGGGCCGCTGCGGATAGGAGGAAGTAGGGCGCGGTGGAGATGAGGAGCCTCACTAGCCTGCTCGATATTAGCCTGTCCAGGATCCTCGACATCAGCTTGGCAGCCCTCCTGCTCCCGACCAGGAGGATTAGGGGCGGGTAGAACGTTGTCCTCCCGGCCCTGCTCCAGACTATCCTCCCCCTCCTGATCCTCACGTGGTAGTTCTCGTAGCAGTCCCTGCACACCGGCATGTCTATGCAGTTGTAGCTCCTGCTGTCGAAGAGAGGTATCGTGAGGTCGGCCGGCCCTCCACACCTGCCGCACTCCACGGCCAGCCTCTCGACTCCACGTTATTTATCCGCTATGATCGTTAGGAGCCCCCTCAGGACCTCCTCTGCGCTGGCCCGGTCCCTGGCGATGAGGGGCAGGACCTCGACCCCCTCGGGCACACCAACGACATGCCTGACCCTCTGGAGGGGAGCCGCTGTTATCCTGTCCCTCTTGTTCGCGGCAACGATGTGGGGGAGGTCCGGCCTCCTGGCCCTGACAGCCTGGTAGTACCCCCTAGCTATCGCGAGGCTCGTGGGGTCGGAGCTGTCAACGACGAAGACGTAGCCCGAGACAGGAAGCGTCAGGAGCCCCATAATGATGGGCCTGAACCTTGACTGGCCAGGCGTCCCGTAGAGCCTGACGTAGTGGCCGTCCATCTCTATCGTCCCGTAGTCCATGAAGACGGTGGTTGTGGGCTTTGCTCCCTGCGCCAGCTCCACGTCTATGGAGAACCTTCCGCCAAGCGTCTTGATGAGGGTGCTCTTACCGCTGTTGAAGGGGCCTGTAACCAGCACGCTTACGGATCTCATAGCTGCTCCATCAGTAGATCCACGAGCCCTAGGTTGGGCTGTCTGGAGGTCTTGACGACCAGTATGAGGCCGGACCCCAGCGGCCTTATCCTGAGCCTCATCCTCGCGCCCTCCGCCCTCATCTCCACGTCTATCGAGTGTGGTGGCGGGTACCCCCTGGCCTCGCTCATGTATCTGAAGGCTGCTGTGGCTCCCACGGCGACCGCCGCCATGTCCTCGTCTAGCTCCGTGACGGGGTTGTGGGCCCTCACGTTCCCCTCCTCGTCCACGACCATCGCCGAGACTATCGAGCCCCTGGACCTCGCCACGAGTGACCTGCAAAGCTCCTCCAGCTGCTTAGCGTCCCTCAAGCCGCTCCACCCCTAACGAGGTCTGCGAACTGCCTCTCGACCGCGGCCCTCACGCTCCTGCCCTCTGGCGGCCTGGCGCCCGGCCTTATGGCGGCGGCGTAGACGGCCCTCTCGCCGACCTCCGAGACCCTCGCGACCGTCATGACGACGCTGCTCCCCCAGACCCTCATCTCGGCCACCCTCTCCATCCCCAGCTCCGCCAGGTGCGATAGGGCCTCCCTCACGAAGGGCGCGACTGCCTCCCCCTCTATCCCGCTAGCGGCCACCACCCTCCCCTGGTCCGTGAACACGACGAGCATCGCTGAGGAAAGGTCCTCGGCGGCTCGGAGGCATCGACGCCCGCCATGTCCCTGACGTACACGACCTTCTCCCTGTACCTGAAGCGCCAGACAAGTATGGCGGTGAGGGGGGTTGATGTCCTTCACGAGGATAGGGGCCTCTCTCAGGAGTCTGTGGATAGGCTTGTCTCGGAGTTCAGCGGCTCCGGGAAGCCCCTCGTCGCAGTGTATAACGATAGGCTTGGCGAGGGGGGTAGACCTTTCCGCGGGCCTGGTCCTCCTAGTGGGGGTCCCTTTCAGCCCACCTACTGCGAGGACGACCAAGCTCCTGAGGAGGCTCGGCGAGATAGTTGGTGACGAGGACAAGGCAAGGCTATACGGGGTTATTCTTCCGGGTCTCTGGTCAGCCCTACAAGCGGCTGGCAGGGCAATCAGGGGTCCGGAGGACAGCGCCGACACCGATGCAGGTGCAGGAAATTCCCGCGATAACTCTCAAGACGCTTTCTAGGTATCCGACCTACAGAATGCTTCTTGGGAGGTGGGGATAAATGATGGTTTGGTTGGCAGGGAGGCCCTAGCAGAGCTGTTGGTGTATGCTGATTTTGTTGATAGTTCTTTGAGGGTGTTGGAGAGGCTTTTAGGACTTTACAAACCGACTAGCTCGTCGAGAACGGAGTATTGGAGGCTATATGATGGTAGGCTGCATCGGGCTGTCACTAGGCTGGCGATGACATACTAAAAGAATAGGCTAAACGGGAGACAGTGCTGGGAGCTGGTGAAAAAGATCAGGCAACTAGTGGTGACGGCTTCGGGCACCGGGATAGGCCCCCGGCAACGAGGGGAAAAACCCCAGAGCTATACACACCGGGGGCTGCGATTTTTTAATCGCCGGAGAATTTCTCCGACGGGCTAGCTCGATATAATCCCGGTGTCTGTGGTTCCTAGGCTTGCTGCAGAGGCCTACAGTCTAACCAACCCCTCCCCCACTCTTTCCTCCTTTTCAATTCGTTTGCTTAATCCCTCTGATCCTCAACCCACACTAACACTATCGCCCCCCACTCCTCGCCTCCCTTAAATACCTAGTACCCGCCTCAGGATTGCCCTGTATTCCACGCGCTCGGGCCTGCTGCCCGGTCTTGGAAGCAGGTAGATAACGGGCCTAGAAGTCGAGGAGCTCAGCTGCCTAATCTTCTCCACAAACTCTGACCCATATTCGTCGCTTACGAGTATCACGCCGATGTTTTGCTCCTCCACCAGCCTGTAGACCTCTCTGAGCGCGTCCCTCGCAGACTCAGCCACCAGCCCCCCTATTCCCGCCAGCCGGAAAGCATAAACAAAGGCCTTTCCACCGACCGCAACAGCCCTCATACCCAACCGGCATAGCAACCCACTCTACACTTTATATTTTCCCGACCCATAACCAAGATGGCGGGAAATCACTTCATCGAGGGCCGGTAGATCAGCGGCAGATCGCCCGGTTCGCACCCGGGAGGTCGCGGGTTCGAGTCCCGCCCGGTCCAGAAGGTTAGTGCTACATCCATCCACCCACTAGTGCTTAGCATCATCAAACAGTGGCCGCGTAGAGGGGGGCGGTGGTATAAGGTGTGGGGGAGGCAGCTATAACTGAAATAGCTCCGCTGGACGAGAAATACCGATTTGTAGGATGGAAGAGTGACTTGGAGCCTACCCAGAGCCCACCTCACCATACAAGCAGATAGACCATTGACTCTAGAGGGTCAATGGACTGGCACTTGTCCCCAAACGGCCGGGTTTTCTGGAGGTCGGCTCGGCTCTTCCTGCATCACAGCTCAGTCTGGAGCGGCGCGCCTCATCCCCCGAGACATTTATTTGTGGACCCGTGCTTTAAGTTTGCGGAGAGCTAGTTAACGCTCCTCTCCCAAGGGCATGAGACATCGGCTGGTGGCGTAAGTGTTGAGGGTTGCGCTGGTCAACTACACCGTGGGCGGTGTCAGCGGTACAGGCAGGCATGTCGCACTCCTTAGAAGGGGGCTCGTGGAGATGGGCATCGAGGCCATACCTGTCACGCTTAGCTCTACGTGGCATTTAGGCATACCAATACTGAGGGCGGCCACCTTCACCTTGGGGGCATTATTGAGGCGGCTCGAGGCAGACGTAATCCATATACACAATCCTAAGCTAGCCGGACTAGTCCTGAGGAGTCCCTCGAGAAACGTCGTGACTATACATGGCGGGATGTTGGAGTTCAGCCTGAAGTATGGCAGGCTCGGGCGCCTAGCTATCAAGGTCATGCGGAGCCTTCTGCATCGAGCTGGAGCGGTGACATCGGTGATGAAGAGCGAGGCGGATAGGAATGGGTGGCTATGGGTGCCGAACATGACCGATCTCGGGGCGATAGAGCGCATAGAACCCTCGAAAGAGAGCTACATACTCTTTGTCGGGCGTAACGACCCGATAAAGAACTATGCCCTGTTCAAGAGGGTTATGGAGAGAATCGGCAAGCCCTACAAGGCCCTCGGCGTCGAGGAAGTCGCAAGCTGGGAGAGAGTGATCTCCTACATGAAGGCGGCCGAGTGCCTCGTAATAACGTCTATCTGGGAGGGGATGCCGTCCGTACTCCTCGAAGCCTGGGCATCCCGCTGCCCCGTAATAGCCCCAGACATAGAGGCCTTCAGACCCTTCGCCGACGCCGTCATTCTTGCTAAGCACGATGTAGAGTCGTACTTGGAGGCCTACAGGTCCCTAGGCTCAAGGCGGGAGGAGATAACGCGACGTGGATTCGAGATCGTCTCGGGGCTGGACTACCCCAAAGTAACTTCTCAGTACGTCTCGATCTATAGGCGCCTCGTCACTCTGTCTTGAGGGCCATGACAGGGTCTACTAGTGACGCCCGCCTTGCGGGGTAGAGCCCAGATACTGAGCCCACGAGTAGGGCGAAGATCAATGTTCCAACGATGTTTTCAGGCCTGATTATCGGTATTATGGGCAGTGCATCGAAGCCTGGGCCAAACCTGAGGAAGTTCTGGGCATAGCCGCTGAAGCCGACAGAGAGGCCTACCCCCATGCCCACTCCTATCACTCCGCCGATGAGCCCGGTCAGGATCGCCTCGAACAGGAATACTAGAAGCACCTCCCTCCTCTTCATCCCTACTGACCTCAATACACCTATCTCCCTCGTCCTCTCCATCACCGACATGATCATTGTGTTCATGATGCCCAGCCCGGCGACGAAGAGGCTTACCGACGCTATGACGGCTAAGAAGATCGTGAAGGAGCCTATGATGCTCCTAACGGTGTTTAGTATGGTGCTGGGGCTGATGACTATGACGTTTCTACCATACATCGACTCGATCTCCGAGATGATATAATTGATCTGGTCGACCCTGTCAGTATTGACGAGGATCGCCTGGTATCTAGTCTCCCCCAAGAGCCTCCTCGCGGCTGGAAGCGGCATCACGACGGCAGTATCTGCGTCGAAGAACAGGGAGGCCCCGAACTTGGAGTATATGCAGCTAACCGTGTAAGAGTTCGTTTTTATGCCGTCCGAGCCCGCGGCGGTAATAGTCAACGGCTGCCCCACATAAAGCCTCGTAGCCACGGTAGACACCGGAGGATGCGCCACCTTGTATCCAACGCATACCTGCGTGCTGCTCCCTCCCGAGGGTTGCGACCCCTCCTCCACCTTGATCCCCGGGAAAAAGAGTTGCAGGATAAGGGGGTCTATCCCGAGTATACGACCATTTATTGAGACTCCCCCCACCTTAAACTCGGCGGGGACCGAGTAAAAGGGGGCTACCGATGAAACGTAGGGGATCCTCGATATTCTTTGGGCGTCGATGTCGGTGAATCTTATCGTGGATCCCTGGGCAGGTAAGATGATTACATTATTTGCCCCTATAGTTAGGAGCTGGTTGGTTACGGAGGTGCTTATCCCTTCGCCCAGCGACAATAGCGCAATTATGAGTCCGGAGCCAACCGCGATCCCGAGTATGGTTAGGATACTCCTAGTCCTCCTCTCCCTGAGTGCCTTAAATGAGTAGCTAGCTGTGTCGATGAGACGCATGCCTCCGCGACCTCCAAAACAATGCAGCCACCCCGGCCACCACCGCAGCCAGTAAGACAAATACCACGCTAGACGCCTGAAGTGGCTGGCTCTGCGCCCCCTCCTGCCCACTCTCCCTCACAGGTATAGTGAGTTCTAGATTGAACCTCTCCAGATGCTCTACCCTAAACACATCCTTGTACTTAATCAGTAGTGTGCCTCTGAAGACGGGGCTGTTGGGGTTGACCCTTAGGTTGAAGGGTACCGGAGCGTTAGGCTTTATCTCGCCTAAGAAGAGAGAGTTCTCCCCCATCTCCGCGCCTTCAAGCTTTATCGAGGAGAAGAGGGCGTCCGATATTCCCTCGTTGAGGATGTTGCCAGTCAGGAAGTAGTCGCCACCTATCGTGACTACCTTCAGGTCATATATTGTGAGGGTTACATATCCCTCAACTATGAATCCGATCTCCCGATCCTCTGACGCTCTTTCCTCCTTGTCTGCCAAGACATAAGTCGAGGTTAAGTAGATCGTGGCAGAGGAGCCAGACACCGCGGGGTCCGCGTAGACCTCCATGACTAATTCAGCTTTCTGTCCAGGCTTCAGTGATTCGAACAGCCAGTTATTTGATCCCAGTATTGTGATGCCGGGTGTTCTGGGAGTTGCTGTGATCGATAGTCTCCTAATCTCGCCGCTATGGATGTTTTCGACGGAGACGGATACTTTCTGTGGTGACCCAGCCCTGATGCTAGGTTGGGAAAAGATCAGGAGATTGGGGGCCTTCGGCGGTATATCACCCACCAACACGGTGAGGATCGATGTCGATGACTTTCTGTTGCCAGCTGCATCTTTGTAGGATATTATCAGGGGTAATTGGTATACGCCGTTAGCCGCGGCTTGTGCCGCCGCCACGTTGGTCGTTATGGACCGCCTCTCTCCGGGGAGCAGGTTGTCTATACTCCAGGAAGTGGCTCCAGACAAGCCCGCTGGTGCAGGACTTTGCCCAGCCTCGACCACCACATCATATGCAGGCGCAGTCCCGATGTTCTCGATGTATAGGACAGCCTCGGCGGTACCGCCGGGCTCGACGCGGATCTCTTGAGCCCATACCCGCACATCAATAGACTCTATCTCGGGCCTCTCTATGTATAGACTCAAAGCCGCAGGGTATTCCACCCTTACGCCTATCGCGTTCCTATATGTGAGTGACGCGGATAGCACGGTAACGGATCCACCCGCCTCCCTTGGAGCGTGGATCTGAAGGACGGTATGAGCTTCCTCCCCCGGTCTAAGCGTCCCAACTATCCAAGGATGCTCCGGGAGAATTATTGCTGTGACGCCGCCAGGCTGCGGCGTAAAAGAGACTCTCAAGTCAGATGCGGGGCCACTCCCCTCGTTGCTAACTCTGAGCTCGACGTTGTTGATTAATCCGGGCTTGACGCTGGTCGCATTGAGAGACAGCTTGATGAGCGGCCTCCCGGGGATATTGATCTTGACCGGTATAAACTGTGATCCTCTGCTCTCTCCGACGATCCTATAACTGAGCTCTAGAGTCGCCTGATAGTCCAGTCCCACAGCCGCAGATGGCTCGACATCTAACACGAATGTCAGCTCGAACGCCCCTCCTGGTGGAACGATTCCAAGAAAGTGTGACTCGACTACTCTAGGGTTATCCCTGTTCTGCGACCTGAATTGTGGCGGCAGCCAAAGCTTCCCAACAACATTAGAGATGCTGTCCTCCTCATACTCATTTCCTAGCGCAATCGTGAGCCGCGCGCCGCTGTCTCCGGGCGCAACCTCATCCCTTACGCCGCCCTGTCCCCAGTAGCTGCCTAGGTATCTAACATCGTTTGCGGAGGCCACGATAACTCCGCCAGTTAGAAGGGATATTTGCGTCAATAGGATAAGGGTAGCGGCAACTATTCTACGCATTCAGCATCACCTCCGACTCGATAACCCCATCCTTTATCCTCACCACCCTGTCACCGTATTTCGCCACTTCGGGGTTATGTGTAACGACGATAACTGTTGTGCCTAAGCGCTTGTTGATGTCTCTAATGACCTTGACTATTTGCTCTGAGGTTTTAGTATCGAGGTTTCCCGTCGGCTCATCGGCTAGCAGGATCTTAGGCTTCCCGACGATTCCTCGCGCTATTGCGACCCTTTGCTGCTCTCCCCCACTGAGCTCCAGCGGCCTCTTATTGGCGAGGTACTCAATCCCCACTAGTTTCAACGCCTCCGTAACCTCAGCCTTCCTCAGATCTGGCGGCACACCTCTGATCGCCAGGGGAAGCTCCACATTCTCGAAGGCCGTCAGCCTGTTGACAAGGTTGAAGGACTGGAAGACAAATCCGATCAGGCGGTTTCTCATGTCGCTGAGCTCTGCATCGGACAGCCGTGAGACATCTATGCCATCTATGATTACTTTACCGCTCGTCGGCCTGTCGAGTGTTCCGGCTATGTGGAGCAGAGTTGATTTTCCGCTGCCGCTTGGCCCCATGACGGAAAGCATCTCACCCCTATGGACGCTTAGTGAGAGCCCCCTAAGCGCAGGATACTCCGTCTTACCAACCCGGTAAATCTTCCAAACGTCTTTGAGGACAATAATATTTTCGGGGTCGATCATAGCTGTGTCTAAGCGACTTTGTGTCCAGCCCGTATTTTAAGTTGTGTCAAAGTATGGTTTGCTGACTTAACAGCTGTGGAATGATACTACTAGCCTTAATGTATTTCGCAATACCCATCTTAAGCCCCTTGCCGACGACCTCTAAAGCCTCTTTCAAGCTCTGGAATTTAACGAAGGGCTTCTGGAGGGCGACTCGCGTAATTTCCCTAAACCTCCACACTCCGAGCGGTATCCATCCCCTGTCAACCTCGAAAAACACAACGGCACCTGCGTTCTCCCTCCTTTCTCGCAGATACCTCAACACGGATAGCCTGACGGCGTAGTAGGCGCCGCCCGTGTTTTCTGCATAGACCCTCCTCGGCTCCAGATACTCGTGGTCGCTGTATACAAGTCCCGCCTTCACCCAGCCCTCAAGCAGCTCGAACATCCATGGTGTCGGTGCGAGTAGTACGTATGCATAGTTGTGGTGAGCCCCGAATGCGAAGAGCCTATAATCGTTGATTGACTTGTAATGCTTCACTTGTTTATGGAGCTGGCGGGCGAGGATGTCGTCCATGGCGGTGATGCTCCACTCTGTCGGGACAAGCTTTCTTCCTATCCTACGCCCAAGGACACCAGCGGATAGAAGCCTTGTTAGATAGTACTCGTTAAAGCCTGCCTCTGAAAGCCGCTCAACAGCCTGCCAGGTGGTTAGATAGGGGTCCGAGACCACGCGCTCCACCTGCCTAGGTATGTGTGGATTATCCACCACCCTAAGCTGGCCTGCTGGGAAGGCTGGCCCGTAGGGCGCCGTCCTGAGCCCGAATCCGGGTGCGTATCGAGGGGAGCCCGCGGCTTTCACCTCAAGGTCGATGGGTTTGAGGGAGAGGGAAGACTCTTGGAGAGCGGACAGGAATTGCCGTGCCCTACTTGCCTCTGCTACGCTTAGGCGTTTCCTACCCAAGACCACGCTAAGCCTCATAGCTAGGAGTTGGTCTAGCTCGACGCTAAGCCATTCAGGAGGAGACTCTAGAAGCCTCAAGTCAACATCGGGGGAGGTAACTAGGCCACCGCCTGTATACACCCTTGGATAGCCCCATTCGCCAACCAATATGTGGGGAGGTGTGGGGCCGAAGATCGCGCCCGTGGCGCTGATGGATCTGATGGCCTGCTTTACAGTGTCACGATAGAAGGGGCACTTCAGGATGCTACAGAACCTAGCAACTCCGCGGCAGACTGGGCATGAAAGCACCTCAACCTCTCGCTCAGCAGTCCCCCGCTCTCCCGCCCAGTCCACCCCTCGAATAGATTACGAGGTGGGGTGTTAAAATGTTTATGCAGCCACAACCAAATCGTATAAAACAAGCGGAAAAGATACTATTAGGACGGGGTGCTAGCCTTGTACTCGAGCGAAGTTAGGCCGGCGCTGATAGTGAGCACGTCCGAGCTGATGCTAAAGGGCGGGAATAGGCAGAGATGGCTCCGACTCTTGGCTAAGAACATCTCTGAGACCTTAGGCGAGAGGGCTAGCAGGGTACAGCTGAGGCAGGCGAGGATTATAGTTTACCCAGATAGTGAGGCGGGTGAGGAGCTAGCTAGAGAGGTCAGCGTGATCCCCGGCGTGAGGTGGGTCGGCATAGGCTACGTCATGCATAGGGACCAGCAGCTTCTACTCAAAGTGTCTGAAGAGCTGGTAAAGTCCAAGGGCGCATCAAAGGTAGCAGTGAAGGTCCAGAGAAGCGACAAGTCTTTCCCCAAAACCTCCCTCGAGGTAATGAGGGAGGTCAGTGACCGGCTAAGAAGTTCGCTTCGAATAGGGATCGACCTCAAGAACCCTCAACTCACTATCTGGGTGAACATACTTCCAGAAGAGTTTCTGCTGGCTTGGAAGAGGATTGAGGGGGTTGGAGGTCTTCCGGTGGGGGCCTCGGGAAGGGTCTTGGCACTCCTCTCGGGGGGCATCGACTCGCCCGTCGCCGCTTGGTTAATGATGAAGCGGGGTTGCATAGTTGATGCGTTACATGTATATGCGCAGCCAACGGCTGAGGGGGCCTTGACCGAGAAGATGCAAATCCTGTTTGAGAGGCTCAGACGCTTCAGCAAGAGGTCGAGGCTGTACCTCGCGCCATACCATCACTTCCTAGAACTCGTCATGAAGGGCGATACGAGGCTCGAACTCGCGCTCTTCAGGAGATTCCTCAACAGGCTGGCAGAGGCAGTTGCTAAAGAGATTGGAGCCCTAGCAATAGTGACTGGAGACTCGCTCGGCCAGGCGGCTTCGCAGACTCTGGAAAGTATCTATGCGGCATCCTTTGGGCTCGAGCTACAGGTCTTGCGGCCCTTGATAGGGATGGACAAGGAGGAAGTCGTGAACCTCTCCAAGTCACTCGGCCTGTACGAGATCTCTACGATGGAGTATAAGGACTGCTGCTCCATAATCATTAGGCACCCCATACCAAGACCTCGACTCGAGGCAGTGAATATGGAGTGGGAACGCCTTGCTCTAGACCGGGCTGTCCGAGAGACTTTGAAGGAGATAGTCGTTTACGACGGCACCAACATTGCTCCTTGGAAAAATTTATCAAGGCCTCCGAGCCTCTCCAATCAGGAATGATGAGGTTTGTCTCAGCTGAGCTGTGAAGAGACCAGCTCACCCTGACCCGGTGGACTAGTTTTGCCGCCCATTAGTACTCATCCGGTAAAGCACTCATCCATAACCTACAGATACCACGAGCAGACTAAGCACAGCTACGCTAGCGTGAGGGTAGCAGCAAGACCGCTTGACTGGTCCAATAAGCCCTATCCTTTCAAGTACTACGTTTCGGGTGAGAAGATAATTCTCCCCAGAGTCCCCGCTACACCTAGTGCCGACACGCTGGAGTCGCTCACGTGTAGCAGGGGTGGTAAGGCTAGACGCGCCTTGTCCATGGAAGATGTGGCAACGCTCCTCTTCTTTACGGGAGGGGTAAGCAGGATTAAGAGGTACGGCCGCTATGTTATACCCTTCCGTGTAACTCCCGCAACGGGGGCGCTACACTCGACGGAAATCTACATGGCCGCGCGGGGGGTAGAGGGGCTGCCCGCGGGTCTTTACCACTTCGACTCGGGGGAGTTCCTCCTCACGATACTCCGCAAAGGCGTGTACCATGGATTGGTTGCGGAGGCTGTGGCGGACCAGGCCGTGTCAGGGGCGCAACTAATTCTTCTGCTGACCTCGGTGGGCTGGAGGAACGCGTGGAAGTATGGGGAGAGAAGTTATAGACACTGGTTCTGGGATGGGGGAGCAGTGGTCGCTAATGCCGCATCAGTCGCCTGCGCAATGGGCCTGCGATACCGAGTTTATTCAGGTTTTGTAGATGAAGCGCTCTGCAGGCTCCTAGCCATAGACGGCGTCTCAGAGGCGCCCATTGCATTACTCACCCTCGGCGAACACGAGCCGGCAGAGTATACGGAGCAACACAAGGACATATCTGTCGAGGTTATGGCAAAGGCAGCGCCCCTCCTCGGGGAGCAAGCTGCCCTTAGACTTATTGAGGAGACGCACCGGGCAACTACGCTCGCCTCGCCCCAAGATGTCGAGAGATGGCGGGAGTCGGTGGCGTCAATAGAGCGGCGCAAGAGCTTCATTCGGGGAGAGCCCATCCCGAATCCGCCGCCCATGGCCCAGTCGCTCCCGCTCGGAGAGACGATCCTGATGCGGGGGTCCACAAGGAGGTTTGCCCGCCGAGATGTCAGCGCAAACCAGCTCTACACCATCCTACTCCACGGGTTCGGGCCTCTCTACTGCGACTTCCTAGCCTCACCGGATCACACACTCCTCTACCCATTTCTAATAATAAACAGCGTGGATGGCTTGCCGAGCGGAGCATACAGATATGACCCACAGGAGCGTCGCCTCTACCTACTTAGGAAGGGCGAGTTTAGAGAGGTCGCCTACTATCTCTGCCTAGAGCAAGAGCTCGCGAGGGACGCATCGGCTGTGATCTTCATCATGATGGATCTTGAGGAGGTTTTCAGGAGGTGTGGTGAGAGGGGATATAGGGCAGCGCAGCTCGAGGGCGGCATAAGGCTTGGGAGGATCTATCTCGCGGCCTACTCCCTCGGACTTGGAGCGACAGGCCTGACATTTTACGACGACGATTGTGTCGAGTTCTTCGCGCCAGCAAGCGAGGGCTTGGAGATGTCCACAACGGTAGCCCTAGGCCACCCAGCCTATAAGGCGCGTCCGGGAGAAGTATATACACCTGCGTTAAAACATCCGGCGCTCACGTTGTAGCCACTCCTCGTTAAGCTCATATCCTGAGCCAGACGGATCCTTAGTGGAAAGGGTTTGAATGTTGGGGATGTCTCGTGTACCGTCTGTGGTCTCGGTAGGGCCGTGTATATGCAGGAGTGGTCTGGAACGAGGTTTTGCGCCTCGTGCTTCGTCGAGAGCGTCGAGAAGCGTGTCCGGAAGACTATATCGAGGTATGGGCTTCTGAGGGAGGATGACAGGATAGCGGTAGCGGTCTCGGGTGGGAA
Organism: Candidatus Caldarchaeales archaeon; assembly: GCA_032249095.1. Taxonomy (GTDB): domain Archaea; phylum Thermoproteota; class Nitrososphaeria_A; order Caldarchaeales; family Calditenuaceae; genus HRBIN02. Next base: position 21,315 of record JAVVGN010000016.1, read on the forward strand.
GGACAGCCTTGCCCTTCTGAGAATACTTTGGAAGATTGAGAGGGACTTTTCTAATGCCGAGATCGTGGCGGTGTCTGTGGATGAGGGAATACCGGGCTACAGGGACGAGGCGCTTGAGCTGGCTTCAACATACAGCAGAAAGCTAGGCGTAAAGCACGTAGTATACAGCTTCAAAGACCTCTTCGGAGTGGGGCTGGTAGAGGCGGATAGAAACGGCCTGCTAGATAGGCTCAGAATCGGGCCCTGCACCCTATGTGGTGTGTGGAGGCGGAAAGCATTAAGCATCGCCGCAAAAAAGGTAGGCGCAACGGTTGTGGCTACGGCACATACGTTGGACGACATAGTGCAGACATACATTATGGATATGCTGAGGGGGAGCTTCCCGCAGAACTTAATCGGTGTCCGTAGAGGTGGTGACGGTGTGGTGCCTAGAGTTGCCCCGCTCCGCCTGATTCCTGAGAAGGAAGTGGTCCTCTACGCATACCTTACCGCAATACCATTCCAACAAACACCCTGCCCCAACGCTGAGAGAGCCCAGAGAGACCTCGTGAGAAACTTCTTGACAATATTCGATGACAGATACCCAGGTTCCCTATTCGCGGCGCTCCACGCCATCGAGTCGCAGATAAGGGACAATAAGGGGCAGGCGAATCCCTGCGAGGTCTGCGGCGAGCCTACATCTAGGAAGATCTGTAGGGCCTGTGAGCTCGAGATCGAGTCTAGGAGGCTTATGAAGTTGGAGCCAGCCCTATTCTGACTTCGAGCGGGTGTACACCACATAGACCACGTATATTGACAGGCCGAGGAGAAAGAGGAGATAGGCGCCGGTGTAGAGAGAGTCGAAAAACTGTTCTATCGTCATGCCATGCCTCGGAGATGACATCCCTCTCCTAAATACTTTAACTTGAATTTAACTTGAATCTTATATTTCTGGTTTCGGGTTTCCGTGTAGTGTTGTCTGTCCTTTTCCCCTGAATATTACCTCGTTTCCCCATAGGTATGGCTGTATTGGGATGTCTCCGTGTTCAAGTCCTGGTGTGTGCTTTGGTTTAAATTTCCCCTTCCTTACCACTCCTATCTCTTTCTATGATGTGTCCAGCTCGTAGTGAGTCCAAGTTAGTGATGGCCCGGTTATTGGGGCCACTATTCCTTATATGCGGGGCTGGTTGGTGTTCTTCTCCGAAACGGGTGATGTGGATGGAGTGGGATGGTGGAGAGGTTCCATATAGTTGCGAGGCAATACGAGATAAAGATACAGAACGAGGGCGTGTAGGGATATTGAAGTTCTATGCGGACGTACATAGAACTAAGAAGAACAAGGAGCGCTCCAGGATCACATATACTTAGGACGAAACGACTTTCAAGCACGTAGATGGCTTCAGCGAGATCCCTGCAGGGCCCGGAGACAAGCTATTCATGGATACAATACCACCCCAGCATACGGATGGTGCTATAGAACTACTAAGAAGGGGAGTAGAGGTATACTATCTTAGGAGGCTTACATTGTTTAAGAAGGTGCGCGGAGAGCATAAGCTGCCGAAGAGCTCTAGGGGAGACATAAGGGCATTGATGAGTATTAGGAGAGGTGGTTTAGGAGTGTTACTGAGGACTTCCTAGTCTTGAGGAGGATGATTCTGGCCCATAGGTCTCTATTGAAGACTCATCAACAATTACTCAACAAGTATAAGGCTTTGTCTGATGCTGAGAAGGAGGTTCTGAAGCCAGCAATCTCCTCGATAGAGAAGCAGATGGTGGAGATGGCGAGGCAGATAGCCGAGGAGGCCGGTAAAAGATATCTGGCCTACAATGGACTCGTTGAGGTGTTGGGGGTAGGTGGTAGATCTTCGGCCTTGGAGGCTCTTGTGGAGGTCTTTACCTATGCGGAGTGGTCGTCTTGGCGTAGGGTCAGGAACTATTTCGGCCTATGGGATAGGGATGGGAAGACCCACTACCACAAAACAAAGGCTAGAAACGCGCTCGAGACACTGACACTAAGCATCAAGGGATACAGGATAAATGGCAGGGACATAGAAGAAGTCTTGAAGATCATATGTCTAAACTTGAAGACCCGGAAGGCCGGGATTATTGCTCAAGCCTGACGGAGAAAAACCCAGGAGGCTGGAGCGGCTACTATTAATAACCCACAACTCGCAGGAGAGTTTTGAGTCTCTTCTCCTGCGAGTTGTGTGGCAGCTTATATTAACCCTTCCGGCCTTCTGGGTTCTCTAAAGTCGGGTTGAGGCCTAACAACCCCTTCCCTCTTTCCCCTTCATTACTTCAAATTATGGTTATAGTTGGAGCCGGTCTCTACGCCGCCGAAAAAACCTTTAGCGCCGACCGGCGCAAGACCGTTCTAAGGGAATAGGTCTCCGCGAGTATTTCAAGAAACCGCGTTAGGTCCAAGACAGAAAATATAACCCCTATCCTAGGCCGCTCCGGTTGCGATCGGCAGAATCTCCCTATGAAGGTCTCGCAGGACATCAAGATAGCTTACCCTGCCCGACTCAACCTCGTCCATCAGAGCCTCTAGCCTCCTTGTCAGCTCCTCCGAGACGAGGTGACCATAATTCGACGTCAAGAAATCGTAGACCCTCTTGCCCAGATTGGTCGCCAATAATCTTCCCCGGTTCTGGAAGATGTAGCCTCTCTTATAGAGGATACCGATTATGTGGGCGTACGTGCTTGGTCTGCCGATGCTCCTCTCCTTCATCAAGCTAATCAGGTCTCCCTCCCTGAATAGCGGAGCAGCCGGAACCTTCCTCAGCGAGAGATCGACAACCTTCTGGACACCTATCGGGAGCTGCTTCTCGATCCTGACCGAGGGATAAACCAGCGTGAAGCCTGGGCTCGCGATACCCGTAAGTCTCTCAAGCCTCAGAACCTCGCCCCCAACCCTGATCCTATATATGCTCTTCTGGACCCTGGCGCTGGTCATCTGGCTCGCGATGAAGCGCCTGAATACTAGGTCGTACAGGCCGAGTTCCTCGCTCTCGAGCCTCGCCGGTATCCTGAGCATCCCCGACTGGATGTAAAACTCTAGCTGCCGCCTGTTCAGCGGCTTCGTCGGCCTAATACACTCATGAGCTCCAGGGGCGCCGTAATGTCTGGGAGAAAAGAAGCCGCTATGGTTCTCCTCGATATATGTCCGCGCGACACTGATCCCTGTCGTAGAGACGTAGGTAGAGCCTGTGCGGTGATATGTTATTAGTCCTGACTCGAAGAGGGTTTGGGCTACACGCATCGTCTCAGAGGCTCCCATCTTGAGAATTATTGAGGCGTCGCGGAGAAGGGAGTCAGTTGTGTAGGGGGGTGGTGGTAGGACCTCTTCCTCAGAAACTCCCTCAACCGAGACCTCGATGTATAACGCATTCTCCTTGAAGAGTGCGGCCATTTCTTGGACCCTCGGCGGTTCAACTAGCTCCAGCTCCGTGCCGTCCTCAAGCCTCAGCAAAGCCATGATCCTCCTCTTTTTCGCCTCTTCCATTCTTTGAATGATCCAGCCTAGGACTGGGGTCTGGACCCGCCCAGCCGAGAGGGTCTTCCTACCGAAGTGCTCCCATAGTCTGCGGCTAAGCTCGAATCCCACCCAGCGGTCCTCTATCCGCCTCACGACCTGCGCCTCGACAAGCGGGAGGGAGATATCCCTCGGCGACCTCAACGCCTCCCTAAGGGCGCGTCTAGTTATCTCGTGAAGCTCGAGACGCTTGATATTCCTGTTGAAGGGGTTGACGCTCACGTATAGGTCGTATCCTATTTTCTCCCCCTCCGAGTCGGGGTCCGTAGCGATCAGCACCTCGTCAAACTCCAGCGCAAGGCTTCTAAGAGCCTCTATGATCCCCTTCTTACTATACAAATTTGTTGAGCCGCAGTTGGGGCATGCATCACCGCTCGTCAACTGGGCACCACATCTAGCGCACTTCCTGATCGTCGTATAGACCGGCACATAATCCACCCCCTCCAGAAGGACTCCGTGAAAACCACTCTCCGTGGAGAGATCCACAACATGCCCCTGAGACGCGGCAAAGCACGCAACGTAGCCCTCACCCATCGATTCGAAGACTGTGAGTCCATCGATCTCGCGCCTAGAAGGGGAGCCGAAGAAGTATGAGAGTGTGCGGGCCTTGGTCGGAGACTCGACTATGACTAGGGCCGAGCGTAAGAGGTCGACGTCGCCGACTGGTATGCGGCCCTCCATAATCTGGCGGATCCTCTGTCTATCCTCGTCGCACTTCCTGAACTCCTCTGCCGCAATGGACTCGGAGTATTCTCTGAACTCCTCCTCGTAGAGGGATTCGAGTCCACGCATAAGGCCCCTGAAGGCCTTCTCGTCGTCAACTAAGACTATGGATACGCCTCGCGTTATGCCGGCAGCGTACAGCCTCGATGCCCTGCCCGAGGCCTGTACATAGCCATCTATGTCTGGGAGGATTATTGAAAACCCCTGATCGCTAACCCTTAGCCTAAGGTCGTGCATCTCCGCTATCCTCCTGATCTCCCCCTCTTGGATGGCGCTGCGCAGAAGCTCTCGAGCCCTCTTCACTGCTCTGTAGACGTAGCCGGCGAAGCCCTCTGGTTCTTTACCGCTCTCCAAGGCTTTTCTGACCTCCTCAAGGACGTCAGCCCGCGTCGGTATGCATTTGAAGAGCATTCCCGAGACTGCTAAGACCTCGCTCCTATACCCCTCCTCAAGAATCGGCATAAGATACCTTATCACGCTCTGCAGGGCCGAGGGCCTATACTCGTTCCATGAGACAAGTAGCTCGCGTCTCGGAACACCCGCAAATATCACATACCTGATTCTCTCCGGTAGATCAATTCCCCGCGCTAAGGGGCTTCTCGTGCTCGCAACGCCTATTAGGACCTCGTAGTCCCTCCTGACGAATCTCTCAAGCATCTTGGGGTTCATCCTCTCGTAGGCATAGGAGGGGATCCCGCTCTGGTTAAGGTGTCTGGCCAGGGTCTTCGCCAGCTGCAGGCCCCCTGACTGAGGGACGAATACGAGGCATCCCCCACCGTGTCTCCTGATCAGCTCCTCCACTTGACTTTCGATATCTTTGCTAGGCCTCAGGTAAAGATTTGCTATATTTCTAACTATGTCGATTTTGCTGCCGGGCTCGAAGTTTAGGGCCTTCCTGAAGAGTTTCACCCTCTTCGTTCTCCTTCCACGAACCGTCGCACCCGCCACTATCAAGACGCTCTCAGGCTTCGCGGGGGTCTTAGGGTCTTGGGGGGTGCCCGGGCCCTCCGCGCGTGGGTTATCTTCCTCAGCCAAGAGCCTCTCGATCTGAGCCTCACTAAAGCCCATCAGGTTGAGAACCTTATCGATGTTTCGGGGAGACTTAAGGAACGAGTCTACATCATCGACGAATATGAATTTGAACCTCTTATCCTTGATTAGGTCGAAGCGCGAGTATAGAAATCTGTCAGTCGTGACAATTATATCGAAATCTCCGGCCTGTATTTTTTTGATCGCTTCCTCCATTTCGCGTTTCCGCATCGAGGAGTAGTATCCGACTACTCGCGGCTTGTGTGGAGATAGGAGCTGGGTGTAGGAGGCGGCGCGGTCAAGAATGTGCTGGACAAGTAGGCTCGTGGGGACCAAGATGTATGACTTCTGGTTTTGGAGCGCGTTATGTAGGGCCGTGACCAGGCAGAAAGTTGTTTTTCCGGTCCCAGTAGGCGCGACTATGGAGAAGCTTCTTCCCAGCAAAACCCTCTTTATCCACGTTCTCTGAAGGGACCAGGGCCTAGAACCGATGAGTCTCTGGAAAAACTCCTCAAACTCTGAGACCTTCTTGTGGAGCTGAAGGATCTCGGAGTACCTCCCAGGCTTTATCTCGACGACCCGCCCCTTCTCGACCCCGATTAGGCATGAACGGCAGACCCCATATTTAACTAGCTCCTCGTCTAAAATCGCCGCATCGCAGTTTGGGCATAGGCCGTCGTAGATTGACTTCAACCGCTCTCCACTACCCTATATTTAGCTAAGCTCATCCTCAAATATCATTCCATCAAGAGCTAATCTGCGGTTCCGGTGGACCAAAGAACTAGAGAGCGCGTTAGAGCGGAGGCCCCGAGCGGTGGGATAGGAGAGGCTGCGGTCGCAGCGATATTGACATCCAGCGGAGACATCCTTGTGGTCAGGAGAGCGGAGAGGCGGGGAGACCCCTGGAGCGGTAATTGGGCGCTTCCCGGGGGGTTTTGGAGGGTTGGTGATAGTGACTTGCTCTACACGGCTCGGCGTGAGGTTCTTGAGGAGACGGGAATCGACTTATCCTCCATGAGGCTCGTGGGCTGGCTCTTTCCCCGCAGCTCGTCTCTAATTCCACGTATAAGGGTCCACCCAATAGTCGTTTACTCTATTGGGAAACGAGAGGCGAGACTCTCTGATGAGCTCTCCGACTACAGGTGGGTCCCCCTCCAAGGTTTCAGGGAAGAGGAGAGGTCTGTAGAGACATGGGAGGGAAGGCGGAGGGTTCCGGCGTTGGTCTGGGAAGAAGTTGTCGTCTGGGGCCTCACGCGCGATATCGTCCTCGATATACTGGGAATAGCTTCAGCCGGTCTTCTCGACTAGCATGGCTCTAGAAATTTTAATATGTCCCCGGTCTCCGAGCCACACCAGTGTATACTCGACGCTGAGGGGCATCCTGTAGATGGGCGCGTCGAGCACTAGGGTCTCATATTCGCCACCCTCGCCGGCAGGGTTGAACCCCCAGCGCTCGGAAAGCCTGAGCAACTCGTCGACGCTTCCCCTGTCCAGACATCTCCCAACCCATTCGCTACCTAGCCCAGCGGTGCTGACCGCGGCGATCATTACCCGATACCTCCTTGCGAGCAGCTCTTCTAGTATCCGTCGGGGTTCGGCTCCCCAGTTCGGAGCCAAGTGAAGTAGGCCGAGTTTGGCTGCCAGGTTGTCTATCCTGCTCTTCTGGTAACGGCTCGCTATGGCTCCGCTGAGTATGCCGTCTGCACCATACTCTTTGGCGATCCTTGCCACCTGGTCGGCGAGCTCCTCCACCTCCCTCTCCCTCTCGCCGCTTACTTGCACGTAGGCGTGCTCCAGCCCCATAGACTTGGCAAGGATGTGCTGGACGCCGAGGCATGCTGTGTGGAACATCCAGGAATCCTCTGTCGATGGCCGCGTGGTTAGTAGGAGGGCTATCTCGTGCCCCGCCTCAAGAGCCTTCTGGACCGCGAGGGTGGAGTCTTTCCCTCCGGTATATAGGGCTATGAGGCGCGCCATCAGGATAGGCCGAGCTTGGCGAGAGCTATCCGCAAGATCTCGTCTGCGACCATTTGACCGGTCGCTGATCCGCCTAGGTCAGGAGTCAGAACTGATCCCTTGTCAAGGAGCTCCGAGACGGCCGACTCGATGGCCCTACCCGCCGACAAGAGCTTATCATCGCGCCTCTTCCCCCCAAGCCAGCTCAGCAGGTAGGATGCTGAGAGAATTGTAGCTATAGGGTTGGCAAGAGAGGGAGCGAGGCCTGGGGCTGACCCATGGACAGGCTCGAAGATCCCGTGGCGGTCCCCTATGTTGGCTGAGCCGGCTATACCGATCGAGCCAGTAACACCGGCGGCCAGGTCTGACAAAATGTCCCCAAACATGTTGGGTGTGAGTACGACGTCGAACGCGGAGGGATTCACCACCAACTGGTAAGCAGCATTATCGACGTACATCTCATCCACCTCCACCCCGGAGCCGCTCAGCACTTCTGTCGCTATGTCGCGGAAATATCTGTAAGAGGCGAGGACGTTTCCCTTATGCACGATCGTGACCTTTCTGCGTCTACCCATAGCCATCTCTAGAGCAACACGCGCAATCCTCTCGGTCCCTCTCCGCGTGATGACTAGCAGAGAGACAGCGTGGTCAAGGCCAATATCCTCCACGCCCTTATACAGATCCTCAGTGTTCTCCCTCACGATAACGAGGTCCACACCGCTCCAGTATGTCCTAACGCCCGCGTAGGTTTTGAATGGCCTTATGTTGGCGTAGAGGTCGAGCCTTTGCCTAAGATACACTATGACATCCTTGGCTGTCTCGCCGACAGGACCCTTTAGGCAGGCGTCCGATGCGGCGATTCTTTGGATCGAGTCGTTCGGGAGAGGCTCGCCACTCTCGGCAGCCACCTTGTCACCTGCAGGCGCCTCGACTAGCTCGAATGCCACTCCGAGCCCTTCTAATACCCTGCTGAGTATCCTGACGGTGTGGGAGACGACGACGGGCCCTATACCATCCCCCTGGATGACTGATATGCGGTACATGCCTCGGGATGGTCAGAGCCTCGGCAGAGTCACAGCCCCGATGGATGCGGAGGCCACTAGGGAGGCGTACTTGGCGAGCAGGCCCGACGTGGCCTTCGGAGGCTTCAGGACCAGACTCTTAACCCTCCTCTCAATCTCCGCCTCCGGGAGCAGTAGGTCTAGAACACCCTTCTCTGTGTCAATAAGTATCATATCGCCGTCCTTGACGACCGCTAATGGGCCTCCGACCGCGGCCTCCGGCGAGACGTGCCCAACCATAATCCCCTTGGTAGCTCCGCTGAACCTACCATCAGTAACCATGGCCACCTTCTCCCCCAGCCCTGCCCCCGCGAGGGCCGCAGTGACCCTAAGCATCTCGGGCATGCCGGGCGCCCCCTTCGGCCCGACATACCTGATCACGAGGACGTCGCCCTCCTTTACGGCTCCATCGCGGATGGCTCTAAAGGCGTCTTCCTCGTCGTCAAAAACTTTCGCAGGTCCTTTGAATGTGGTGACGCCTGTTGCAGCCACCTTCACGACAGCCCCCTCGGGGGCGAGAGACCCGCGAAGGATCCTTATCCCGCCCGTTGGCTTAATTGGTCTTGAGGGATCCTTTACGATGTGTTCGTGGGGGACGCTTGGGAGTGGATACTCGTTAAGGCTCTGGGCCAGAGTTTTCCCCGAGACTGTTAGGACGTCACCGTCTATCAGCCCCGCCTTTAAGAGCTTCTTAAGGATCAGAGGCGCTCCTCCGACTCTGTCCAGATCCATCATGACGTATTCGCCCGCCGGCCTCATGTTGAGTATGTAGGGGGTTTTGCGGGAGATCTCGTCGAAATCGTCGAGCGCCAGCCTTACCCCCGCCTCGTGAGCTATCGCCAATAGGTGGAGGACGCCGTTTGTCGAGCCTCCCGAAGCCATGAGAACGGTTATCGCGTTTCTGAGGGCCTCGTAGGTGAGTATGTCGCGCGGCTTAATACCATTCTCTAGGAGGTTTCCCAGGGCCTTCCCGGTCTCGTAGGCATATATCGCTCGCCTTGACGACGTTGCTGTGGGGCTAGAGCTTCCGAGAAGCGCCACCCCTAGAGCCTCACTCAGCAGCGCCATCGTGTTTGCTGTGAAGAGGCCGGCGCAGGCCCCATATGTAGGATGAGCGGCCAGTTCTACTTGGAGCAGCTGCTGCTCCGAGATTTTCCCCGAAATGTACGCCCCTACATACTCGTGGACATCCTCTATCGTTACTTTCTTGTCACCAATGAAGCCAGGCTCTGCCGACCCACCATATATGTAGATGGAGGGCCGGTTTATCCTCGCCATAGCCATAATAAGGCCAGGCTGTGTCTTATCACAGCCACCAATCGCCACAAACCCGTCGTATGCGTGGGCCACTATCTGCGCCTCAACACTGTCGGCGATTAACTCCCTACTGACCAGGCTATACCTCATACCCGGCGTACCCATCGAGATATTGTCGTTCACCACAATAGTCGGCATCGCTAATGCGGCGCACCCCGCCTCACGCAGACCCTGCTTCGCGTAGCCCGCCAAGCCGAGCGTGTGGAAGTTGCATGGGCCCGACTCGCTCCACGCGGTAACTACTCCTACGAGAGGCTTCCCTATGTCGCTGGGGTCTAGTCCAACAGACCACAAGAAAGACCTATGAGGACTGTTAAGTATTCCGGCAAATCTCTCGGTGCTGTACTCAGTCCCCTTTCTAGTGCTCTGCATCAAGCATTAAGCGGGCCGACGGGATATATAAAAGACTTCGCATCACGTCCCCGATAGTGTCCAAATAAGCATTTTTGCTCACCTCCCCCTCGCAGCCTGATAGTATAGTGTGAATAGGTTTAGGAATAGTTTGAGGTTTGTGATTCCCTGTACGTGGTTTCTCGCGCTCATCTTGTGGTGGAATACTAAGGTTCTCTCCTTCAGGTATCTGAAGAATCTCTCTACTCTATTCCTAATGCCGAACCTCTCATGCCTATACTCCAGCCCAAGCCTCTCAAATGCCCACCTATACCATGGGCCTTTATCAACCAATACCAACG
>JAVVGN010000017.1:0-31076 GCA_032249095.1 Candidatus Caldarchaeales archaeon
AACAATAGCATCAATAATCATACACCTAAGATACGGAATTTAGAGATGAGTTCATCATATATGTGGTGAAATAGGTCTGGGATGCTGACTATCAGTATCTTTTCCGGGTTGACTTTTAATGTGTGCTGTCCGTTGAGTACAGAAACCGCGATCCATTCCCCGTCAAACAGCACCCGCCGTCTTTTATTTGGTATACCAGCCTTTTGGTACATGTATTCTGTTACTATAAGACACTTTAGGAGGCGACGGGCGTTTATCCTAGTAGTGGTTGAGCCGTCTTTTGCTACGAAAACTCCCTTGTTATCTAGTATGGCATAGACTTACAGGGTTATCCAGTTTCTTACATATCTGTAGGCTGTGGGTAGTATGGTTAGTATTCTTATGACGTTTAAAAGCGTAACTATCACGCATTTTACTGGTGTCGTGATGTATTTTGGATTTCTCATTTTGCAGAAATGGTGATGGGTTTCTTCATACCGTAAGTGTGCCATTTTTTGTATTGGCTCATCTTTTCGATGTTCCTAGCGTCCCTCATAGCTGATAACCGTGCAGTGATTTCTATCACAATCGCAGGAAGTAGCCAGAGTACTCTTGATGGTTTCCGAATAACTGCAAGAAGTGTGGCGGCCGCTAGTATATTGGGCTGCATGCTGGGGGCTGTAGATTTTCCCAGCTGGATATGTCCCACAATCATCCTCTTTCTCCTGATGTATAGGTGCTTTATTGATGACGAGGCGTCGAAATACGCTATTGCGTCTTCGGCGAATAATGTTCTAGCCCCTCTTCGGATTATGCAAATGCCAACGTACTCATCGTCGTTTATCACCTTCACTATCCTTTCTATGTATTTCAGTCTAATTCCATACATTACTGCTCCTAGATGGACGTTCATCCCTCTTCTCTGTTGCAGCCTTTTTCCCTCAGCAAGAATTGCCCAGACCAGTTCGTCGATGGAGTAGGCGAGGCCGCCGCCTACAGGTATCTGCAACGCTGATACCCCTCCCACAGTTGGAATTGCGATATATTTTGCTAGTTTTTTGATTGAGCCCTTGGTCGGTATGGCGTCGGCGTCTACCTCTATCACTATCTCGTAGCCTTTCTCAGCCGCAAACCGTATAGCGTCGCTGAGTGCCGCCGCCTTTCCCATCCTTACAGGATGTCTAATGACTGTAGCGCCTTGCTGGAGAGCTATGTCTGCTGTACTGTCATCGCTTCCATCATCGACCACTAGGACGTTAAAGCCTTCTTCGAGAACCCTTGAAACAACTTTTCCTATTGTTTCTTCCTCATTGTAGGCGCATATGACGACCAGCAAGGATGAGCCGCCTTGGTTCTTACAACTCATTGGGTCCTCCATTATATTACCAACTGTAGAGGCAGCCCATGACTAGAAAAATATGATGTAGGTATGACTTCAATGATGTGTTTATGGTACCAGCACTGCTACTGGGTACGTCTTTCCGCTGGTTGTGTGGAGCGCTATCTCGTTTGTTATGCCACCGGTTCTTACGCAGGTATTCCCAACTGGAACACTCCACACCCCTGTTTGACCTATCGATAAGGCGTCAGTAAGACCACTCATGCATGGCAGACCATTAACTAGGATCATGTCTACGACTGTCGGGCTTGAGCCACTGTTCTTAGCTATGACAATAACTCGGGACTCAGCTGTGTCCCAGTAGGCTGACTGTATCTCGATCTTCTCGAACCTCGTGAAGACCCCGACGAGTCCTGAGGCCCAGAACGCAACAGCGATCGCTATCACTATCGACACCGCAACCAGAATCACGGTCGCGACTACAGGGCTTATACCTGCGTTCCTTCTCGTCATCGTAGATGGCCGAGGAGCTTGTGGTATATAAGCACTAGCTAGAACCGGGACTTCTACTGGAGCCGGCGTGCCGTAAACTGTCAATCAACAACTCTTATATACCCACCGCGCAGCAAGATGGCCCAGGCATGGGGTTCTCGGAAAGCTTCACAAGCTTCTCCTACTCAAACTTCAGGACGCTCGGCGTATACCTCCTCAGGATTGCCCCGGGAATCCCCGCAAAGCTAGAGAGCGCCGGAAAGAGGATCTACCCCGAGGTCTTCACCTCGATAGTCGCCGCCACCACCATCATCTCCGCCGCCATAGCCGTCCCCCTGGCCATACTAGTCTACCTCCTGACCGGAAGCATCATAGGCCTGGCCATGATCGCCAGCATCCCCGCCATAACACTCCTGATAGGCCTAGCTTGGCCATACCTCTCCGCAGCCTCGGCCGCCACCCTCTTCGAGAGCGAGGTCCCCTACGCCGCAGCCTACCTCGCCGTCATGTCCACCGGCGGAATCCCGCCCTACAAGAGCCTCTCGAGACTCGCCCAGAGCCAGCTAATGCCCAACATAGCCAAGGCCGCGAGGCTCGCAGACCTAAACGTCAAGGTTGGAGGCCTAGACCCAGTCACAGCGATCGAGAAGATGGCCAAGGGTCTGCCGAGCAAGGAGTACCGGGACCTACTCATGGGCTACGCATCAACCATCAGGAGCGGCGGAGACGTGGTCCACTTCCTCATCAGGAAGACCGAGCAGATCTTCAACTCGAGGATGGGGAAGATGCGGATAGTCGGGGAGAGGATGGGCATGATAATGGAGGGCTACGCCGCGATAACCATGATGCTCTCCCTAGTCCTCTTCACAATATACATAGTCTCCAGGGCCCTGCCCTCGGAGTTCCTGATCATGCCTTCAGAACAGTTCGCACTGATAGCCTACCTCATCCTGCCACTAATGTCCGTGATGTTCCTCTACATAGCCGACGTCAGCCAGCCCAAATACCCAATCACCGACCCCAGACCCATGAGGGTCCTCTACCTCACGCTCCCAGGAGCCCTGGCCTTCCTAGTGCTCTTCGTCATGCCCTTCTTCGTCACAGAGCTAAGATACATGACACCCTTCGACGTGACCTCCGGCCTCATAGAGTCTCTGAGAAAGGCCGCCGGGATAGAGATGGGTTACGAGTCCTCCATAGCCCTCATACTCTTCTTCATAATACTCTTCACGCCGGCCGCGATAGCCTACCAGAGATACGGAGCCGAGAACTTCTCCGTGGTCCACGGAATGACCCTCTTCCTCAGGGACCTCACGGAGGCCCGGAAGACCGGCCTAAGCCCCGAGAGATGCATAATCGACCTATCCCGGAACCAGTACGGCGCCTTCAGCAAACACCTCAAGGTAATAGCCAGACAGATCAGCTGGGGAATGCCCCTAAGAAAGATCTACGAGGACTTCGCCAAGAGGACTTACGGCTGGCTCGAGAGGGCCGGAATCTTCATACTTGTCGACGCCATAGACGTCGGAGGGGGAGCGCCCGAGACCTTCGAGGTCCTGGCATCATTCTCGGAGGACCTGGAGGAGATCGAGAGGCAGAAGAGGGCGTCCCTAAGGCCCCTCATGATAATCCCATACCTCACCGCAATACTACTGATCGTGGTGGTCGTCATACTCGTGTCATTCATGAAGAACCTCCTCACTCTGGCCAGGCTAAGCATCTCGTCCGCCGAGTTCATCCACTTCTTCCTCCCACCCGTAATAATCATAGCCGCGATAAGCGGGCTCGTAGCAGGCAAGATCTCAAGCTCGATGCTTGCGGGAGGCTTCAAGCACGCCGTAATAATGTGCCTGATCTCGCTGATAGCGATCTGGGCCTCAGCCAGCTTCTCAGTAAACCTCTTCCAGTTCGCCGCTACTCCATAAGCTCGACGATGCCGCCAATAATGTCGATGCGGCGCCTCTCCTTCAGGTGACGCATAGCCCTGATAACCATCTCCCTCGGATAGGGAGTCTTCACAAACACCTGCCAGTACGGGATCGGCCCGCTCTTCTTCAGGAGGTTTTCCACGATGTAGTCGGCGACCGTCCTAACCTCGTTCTCCAGCTCCAGGCCGGCTGCCTGTGCGAGGGCAGTCAGCTGGGCGGGGGTCTGTCCCTGAGCAGGCATTCGTAGGAGCGTCTGAGCGCCCGTGGGAGCCGGGACGGCTATCTCCGGCGGCCTCTTGACAACGAGGCCGAGCTCCGAGATCAGCTTGTCTGGGTCGGCGTAGTATGAGAGGATTATGCTGGAGACCTTCTCGTTATCAGTGACGTTGTTCGTCCTCATCCACTCCAGAAGCTCCTTCCTCTTCCAGAGCTCTAGGACAACGTTCTCCCTCGGCATCCCAGTCATAAGAGAGATGCTCTCGAGCTGGATGCTGTTCGCAAAGTTTACCCTAAAGGTGTCGGTGACGGGGTCCCACTCGGCTATCTTCCTATACTTATGAGCGTCCTCGAGCTCCCAGATATACCTCACCCTCCTCCCATAGATCTGGGCCTTCCCCTTCAGCTGGACCCTCTGGACCAGGGCCATGGCATCGAGGAGCGAGAGGTGGGTCTCAGGAATATTCATGGGAGGACTCATCATCCTCTTAACCGCTGTCTCCACATCGTCAGCGTGGATCGTCGTAAGACCGCCGTGTCCGGTAGCGATGGCCTGGAAGAGGACGAACGCCTCCTCACCCCTAACCTCGCCGACGATAAGGTAGTCGGGCCTATACCGCAGGCTAGTCCTGACGAGCTCGAAGAGCGAGACCTCGCCCCTCTCGCTCGACCCCAAGCCGTAGCTCTCCCTAGTAACGAATCTGACCCAGTTCTCGCGCGGAATATTGATCTCGGCCGTCTCCTCGCAGGTCACGATCTTCATCCTGGGCTTGACGAACGTCGTGAGGGCGTTGAGCAGGGTCGTCTTTCCACTACCCGTAGCTCCGATCAGCATGATGTTGGCCTTGTTCTCGAGGAGGAGCCAGAAATACGCGCCCATCTCGCTGTTCAGGACGTTGCTGACGATGAGCTCGATTATGCTGAAGGGCCTCTCCCTGAACTTCCTGATGGTGAAGGTGCTGCCCCTCGGAGAGATCTCCTCCCTAAACGTGGCCGCCAACCTGTGCTTACCGTATATCATGGCGTCAACGATGGGGAACGCGGATGAGACGTGCTTACCGGCCTTGTGGGCCAGGTGTATGATGAAGTCGTCGAGCGCCTCCCTGTCGTAGAACGATATGTTGGTCGGCATGCTCTCGAAGTCCCTGTGCCAGACATAGATAGGCACGTTTACCCCGTCGCACGAGACATCCTCGACCTTGAAGTCCTCCATGATAACGTTGAGGGGGCCGAACCCTAGGAGGTCCCTGTCAATATAATAGAGCAGCCGCTCGACCTGCTCCCCCGACACATCCCCCAGACCGACGGCCCGCCTATACTTCTTCAGAATCTTGAGCGCCGACTCGTGTAGAACCTTCCTAACCTCCTCCTCCTCACCGAGCTTAGGAAAGTCAAGCTCCTTCGTCAGTATGTCCTTAACCCTCTCGAGAGCCACCTCCTCTTCAGGCCGCAGGGGAGCCTCGCTCACAAAGTATATTGGCTCCACGACCCTTCCAGGAGGAGCCGCGATAATGACCTCCGAGAATTTGCTGCCGACCTGGTAGCGGTCAAGAATCTCGAAGGAGGGGTTTAGGGGCTTTACATCAATCCCTCGCCACTGCTTCATGGGCTCCTGCTCCTTCTTCTTCCTCTCCTTAGCCCCCTTGACCTTGTCTTCCTTCTTAGGGGCCTCAGGCGCGCCCGGCGACTTAACCTCGGACTGCTGCCCCATCTGGGGGCCTATTGAGACGGTATAGGTTAAAAATATTTCCCTGAGCCACGGGACTATGCCGACGTGCTATGCTGCCGGCACGAGGCGCCCCGAGCAGCCCCTCACGACGATCTTGTAAAGCAGCAACGAGAGGCCCCCCACGTAGAGCGCCATGTTGGCCATCATGGGTAGGCTGGGGTCTGTGGCGAGAGGCTCAAAAAGCCTCACGACTAGGATCGGCAGCGAGAGAAGAATCGACCCTGCGACGGGTAAAACGACAAAAAGGAGAGCGGTTATGGAGAGGGGGGTTGAAGATAGCCTCAGAAGAGTCGCGGTTAGTATCGACAAGAGGGCACCAAAGCAGGACATAGAGAAGAGAAGAACCAGATCTATCTGGAGGAAGGGTATCTCCTCAGCGCCGAGGGACACGGCTCCATAGAGTATTAGGGCGAAGGGGAACGTGACCGTGAGATAGGCGAGAAAGAGGCCCGCGATATAGTTCCTCTCCACACCCCTCGCGAGGCTCACAAGCCAGAGGTTCGGCCTCTCCGAGAGGCTCCAGTTAATCGAGAGAAGCGCGGGAAGCAGCGGTATATACAGAGCAATCATAGTCAGCTCCGCCACCTCCGGAAACTGCCCGATACGCATCAGCCTCGGAGCAGCACTATTCGCGAGGGTCAGGAATAGAAGCACGAGGACCCCCGTCCAGAGAGTCCCCTCCCGCACGACTCGGGTGAGGTGGAGCCTGTACATTAGGGAGACGCGACCGCCTGATGCGTTTATAGAGAATAGCTTAGCGATGGGCTGGGGGGTCTTGAAATATTTTGTGAATTGGCGTGGTGGCTCCATAAGGGCGGTGAAGAGGACTGGAGAGACTGAGGGGTAAAAGTTCCCCCTCGCCACCAGTATGTAGGCCACAACCAGCGATGCGTAGTAGGGCGCGATAAGAATAAGCTCCCCGTGCTGGCCGGAGACAGCGCGCATCAGGATCATCGATGGATGAAGCTCGAGTGTTGGCGGAGTCTCGACGCCAAGGGCAAGATACAGCAGGGGGAGGAAGGTAGCAACAAGCATCAACCAGCCTAGGACCCTCGACCGCGACTCACCGAACCAGTGCCTCGAGATGCCGAGGAGGTGCCCTAGGAGTATGGTAAAAATGATGGCCGCAAAGTAAAGGGGTACCCCCCTAACGAGGTATTCGACGTGGTACGGGTAACTAAGCATGGCCAGCACAATTGATGTGGGCGGCAAGACGAATGCCGAGAGGATTATCGCTTGGAAGACGAGGTCGGAGAGAAGAAAGGCGATGGGCCTGATATTTGAGGTAAGGACATAGTAGATCTCGTAGGGGAGAGCTGTTACGCCCCCCTTCATGCCGAGGAAGACCCCAACCGCCAACACAGAAGTCACGAGTATCAGGGTCACATTCTCTAGGAAGACGCGCGGCCCGGATCCGGAGACTATGCCGCTGATCCTCAGTACCACCGACATGGCTCCTACGACGGAGAGCCAGAGGAGGTATACTAGCAGGAGAGACAGCAGACTTCGCGGAGACCTCTTAACCCTCCCCAAATACTGCTTAAACTTGGCCGAGACGAGAAGGCCTAGAAGTGTCAGGAGACCCACCTCCTGCTCGAGATTATCCTGATGAAGACCTCCTCGAGCGGCTCCGAGTATCCTAGATTCGTCGCCGACCTCAGCTGGTCGAGGGTCCCAGAGATTATTGTCCTGCCCTCATGAATGATTGTGGCAGACTCGCAGATCCGCTCAATCGAGTCTAAAAGGTGTGTACTTACGAGCACCCCTCCATCGGAGCTCGCTATCTCCCTCATCACCTGCTTTGCAGTTCTCTGAGCCTCGGGATCTAGCCCGTTGAAGGGCTCATCCAAGATGAGTATCGACGGCTGATGGACCACGGCGGCGGCGAAGGCGAGTCTCTGCCTCACGCCCTTGGAGAGCTCGTAGATCAGCTTGCCGTAGTGCCGCTTCAGGCCGAAGAGTTCGGCCATCTCGTCGACCCTCTGGCTTAGGCCTGGGCCGGCCAGCCTCCTGAGCCTAGCTGCGAAGAGGAGAAACTCCTTCGCCGTCAGGTACTCTGGGAGGGGAGGGTTCTCGGGCACATAGCCGATGAGGTCCTTGTATGATGAGTCGGCCACCACGTCTATGCCGCAGACCCTTAAGACCCCTCTATCCGGCTTCAGAAGCCCCACGAGGCATTTAAGCGTGGTGGTTTTCCCGGCCCCGTTAAGCCCGAGAAGCCCGTGGATCTCGCCCGGCCTGACCGTGAGGTTAACGCCGCGGAGAGCGGGCTCGCCGTTGAAGCTCTTCCAGAGACCGACTACCTCTATCAGCGCTCCTGCCATTTGAGCCCGTGTGGTTAATGGTCGGGGGTAGTAATAATCTCGGCCCTGAGCCTACGGACGGACGCGTGGGATTATATTACTCGGGCCTGCCGGAGAATGTTCTCCGCCGATTATTGCGCTGGCGCCTTACAGCCGGACTAGCATCAGCGCGAGAGAGCAATAAATCTCGGAGCCTGCAATAAGACTTAGAGGGCCCGTGGCCTAGCATGGATAGGGCGCCGGCCTTCGGAGCCGGAGGTCCTGGGTTCAAGTCCCAGCGGGCCCAATATTAGTTATTATTTTGAGGATGTTGGATGGGGGAAATGGTTGGGGGAGGGGTAGGTTTTCTAGTGGTTCTCTTGACGTAGCTTTCTAGCCGTATCTGCTTCCTAGTAATAATGGTGAAGCCTATGTATCTGTAGAAGTTTATGTTACTGCTGGCCCGAATATAGATCACATATACGTCCTTGTTGGTTACGCATTGCTTCCCCGTCCCAGGATCATTGATTATGGTTCCTCGCCGGACATGAATTCTTGGCCCCGTTGATTCAATGTTAAAGGGGGAGGGTCCCGTGGAGGCTGAGGAGCTGCTGTGCCGCCCGGTCTTGGAGGCGGTTTACGTGAAGTTCGGGGGGCTGGCCGAGACCAAGAGGGCCGCCATCCCCCACATACTCAGGGGCGAGAACATGCTCATCAGCTCGCCGACAGGCACGAGTCATATTCACGCATTTATGGGTGGGGCTCAGATGACCCTCTTCACCTCATCCATCAAGCGGGTGAACCGTCATCATCACCCCATACCCCATATAGGCGTATTGCAGGGAGGCAGAAAAGTATTGCCGGTATATTCGGAATGTCGCTAATTCTCTCCCCCCAAACCCTCGACAGCTGCTCCTCGATAACTCTATCAGAGACCCTATAAGGCCCGTGGCCTTGCTGCTACCGCGCTCTTGACCTTACATGGGGCTCGAGGAGGCTCCACAACCATTCTGCAAACTCGGCGGGGTTCTTAGTCTGGATATAGACTTCTCCGGGGCCGCTGACCCTGAGCACAAGGCCCTCGCCCCCCAAGATCGTGGACTTGAGGCCTCCGAACTTGGTTACCTTGTAGCTGCAGGTCTCCGAGAACGCGGCGACGTGGAAGTTGTCAACAATAAGTTCTTCGCCTGGCGCGAGGGTCTTCTTCTCGAGGGCTCCGAACGTGTTGATGAATAGGTCACCGGTTCCTGTTGCCTTAATCATGAATAGGCCCTGCCCAAAGATGCCTTTCGTGAAGCCTTGCCACTTTATGTCGAGGTCTATTGTCGGGCTTGAGGCGACGTAGGCTGCGCGCTGGACTATGAATCCCCTGCCGGGAGATACGGGTAGATGCGCTATGTCTCCCAGAGGTGCCGAGACGAGGGCGACGACGCCCGGTACGTTTCTAGCGTAGTATTCGTTGACGAAGAAGGATTGGCCCCCAAGGATCTTGAGCCCCAAGGACTCGATAAAGCTCGCCTCACGCATTACAGTCCTAACCTCTATGCTCGGCGACATGTAGGTCATGGCTCCAGACTCGCCCATGACAGCCTCGCCTGGGTTCAGCTGAATCTCTAGAAGCGAGTAGGCTGGACGGTGCTTTATCTCGAGCCTCACTTCGACTCGCCGGCATCACGGCTCGCCCGCCATATGTAAATGTTTTTCCCATTACGCTCCGGCTACGAGGCTTGGTATGGGGGCGCATACCGCTAAATACCAAGATAGAGTCTTTTATGAGGCGTGGTCAAGCTCCCTGAAGAGGTTAGGAGAATAGTAGAGGGGAAGAATTTCGCCTTCTTGGCAACCATCATGCCCAACGGATACCCACAGGTCTCGCCTGTCTGGATAGACATTGAGGGCGACTACATCCTCATTAACACGGCCCGAGGCAGGGTAAAGGACAAGAATACAGATAGGGATCCGAGGGTCTCGGTAGCGATACCGGACTGGCAAAACCCCTACAAGTATGTCGAGATAAGGGGACGAGTCGTTGAGAAGACCTCGGATGGCGCCGCCGAACACATCGATAAGCTGGCATACAAGTATCTCGGTGAAGAGCGCTTCGCAGGTCCAAGGGAGAACAGGGTTATCTGGAGGATAAAGCCCGAAAAGATTTTCATCAGATAGCTAGCCATACTCAATGATGAATACGTCGTATATCGGTGGACTCCTGATCGCGAGCTCCACGTAGCCGTCGCGGAAGTGGTGGAGAGGCGTACCCCCAGTTACAGGTGAATAGACCCTCCGCGGCCCAGTCTTAGCCCTAATCCTGAGTCTCACCAGATCCGGCGGATAGTACTCGTCCATGTATTCAGGATGCTTGCCAACCCTGCTTGGTAAGAAGTTCACAATGTGGAGTATGTGGGAGTCGTCTTTTGACCAGAGATAGGCCTCAGTTGATGAGGGGGCCTCCGCGAGAACGAGTCTCTCGCCTAACAGGAGGTTTACGCAGTTTCTCACGAGCTTTCTATAAAGGCTGTATCCGTATCTATAGTATGCGGCGAAGATTTGTGAGTAGATGTAGATGACCTTGTGGTCCTGAGAGAGTGCTACGGCAGGGTATGGCGAAGATTTCGCTGCAGGAGTATATGTGTGGGAGGTATATTCCCTGAAGCTTCTCCTGAAGTATGGTTCCCTAATCCTCGCCAGCGCCGTGCCGCTCCGCATCTCGCAGTAGATCCCCGACCCATACATTGCGATGTCGAAATCGGCTGGCAGACCCTCACCGATGGCGGGCTCCACCCTAAAGAAGTCTACATCATACCTATCCTCCCCGACTGGATACAGGTCTACTCCGGGGCACCTGATCACGCCATCCTCGAGGGTTGCGCGGTAGCTGAGCAGCACCCTCCCTCCACTTGAGATGTATTGTGAGAGGTTGGAGCGCACCTCATCGTCGAGCAGGCCGCGGTCTGGGATTATTAGCAATCTATACTTGCTGAAGTCCATCCAAGGGTCTATCACTCCAAACTGCACCTTCTCCTCCAGGAGGAGTTTTACGGCTCCTGCAAGCGAGTCGTCTACCCCGAACACCTCTCCTTCGAGGACATACTTGTCTGGGCCCCTCGTCCTTGGAAGGGCTAGTATAGCGGCCTCGTAGACCGGCTCCGAGCCCCTGACCACCTTCTCGACAACCTCGGCCACTCTATACGCGGCGCCGATGTTCTCGTAAACAGCCCTGTCGAGGAAGCCGCGGGGATGCATCTGGTCGCCCACCGAGACGGCGCAGCCATGCCCCAAGATCCGGCCCACCTCATACAATAGCTGGGTGGACGGCTTCAATCCGCCGAAATCGGCCCACGAGGTGTGGAACCTTCCAGTCATCCCGACTAGGGGCTTCCCGAAATTCCTGAGGTATCTGGCGTAGAATGGGAAATGGTAGTATCCCCAGGGGCCGGTGGGTAAGGACTCTATCTCGAAGTGGCTCATGTAGGGCTCCGCCATCCGGGCCATATTCAGGTTCGACATACCGTTGAAGAATATGGAGGCCGAGGCGCGCTTCTCCTCTACAATCGCCCGCACATCCTTCATGAAGCGCTCCTCAACGATCCTTGAGTGCAACCTCAGATCGTCCTGGTCCGAGTAGTCGAGGCCTAGAGAAACCATCGACTCCCTACAGTATCTACAGATGCATCCAGGCCTCCTCTGGGAGACTATGTCGAGAAAGACCCCATCCACCTCGTAGCGGCTCATGATCTCCTCTATCTGTGCCTTAACGTAGCTTGTGTAGGGAGAGTTTAGGCAAAGGGTTTCCCAACTGTAGTATGGCCTCTCGAAGGGTTTGGGCCTTAGTGGAGAGCCGTCTAGGCCCACTTGAAGCCACTCAGGGTGCTGCTCACCCATGTGCGAGTCCCAGCAGACGGAATAGTACGCCGCCACCCTAATCCCGTAGCTGTGGCAGGCCTCGACCATCTCGCCGAGGAGATCCGTCTTTAGCGCCGGATGCTTGACCCCGACGCGCGTGTCGTAGTAGGACAGGCCGTGGTGGCATTTCGCGAACACCGTCACGGAGTTAACGGACGCCCTGCGAAGCATCTCGACGAACTCCTCGGGTCTAAACTCGCAGCCCACATCCCTGATGAAAGGCGAGGTGTGGAAGTCTAGGTGGACCTGCCTGTAGGTCTCCGATACCCCTATCACTCCGCCTTAGCTTGTGGTGCTGGGACATATTACGTCTTCTAGCAGGCTACGCATCTATGGATAGGAGTATGACTGGGGCAAAGGCTTGGCCGCCAAGCTTCATCTCAGTCCGTAGATTGCATAGCTCCTCCGCGGGCCTCACCAGACTGTAGGTGTATTTTGCGAGGAGGCTTCCGAGGGTTGTGGGGACGGTTGGCTGCACATGTATCCTTGCGAGACGTGGTGTTCGGGCGTGCTGGCGGGCCATTTCTACGAGTTTCTCGACGAGTTCTGTGAGTGTGGGGAGGTAGGTTTGGTGGAGGAAGTCCATTATCATGAGTGCGTATGCAATGTTGTTTACGTTGCTGCTGTAAGGCCGAAGTGTATGTGTGGTTTGAGTGCGCCGATGCCCCCGTCTCGACAGGCCTGCCCAGATACTTGTCGGCCGCCATAACGCCGTGTCCAATCTTAGCCTCAATCCATTTAACCTCGACAGCCTCCTCAAAGGGATAGATTGAGAACTGCTTCGTCCAGCCCCTCAAGCCCCCGCAAATCAACACCCAGTCCAATGGGCCCCGCGGAGGCCCCGCAGGTATCGGACCTCTACGTAAAGCCCATAATGTATGAGGTAGTGTTGGTTGAAGTAGCGGCTACATATGCTGAGGGCTTCCCTATACCTTCCGTCAAATCCTTTCATATCTGAAATTATAATGTGTTTGAGAAGCAGTGAATCATACATTATCATGCTATTATCTATCGCACCAAACTCGTCAACCACTATCCTGCTGACTTCCTTCAACAAGTAATCTTTTTTATATGAACTCGTCTCTAAATTCCGTATCTTAGGTGTATGGTTATTGGTGCTATTGTTACTAGGGCTTTGTATGTTGATTCTAGCCTCTCATACCTTATGATTATTCTTCTGAATGATTTTATCCATCCGAAGAACCTCTCTACAGCGGACCTCATCCTCCTGTATAGCTCGATCTCGATATTGTATTGTCTAGGCTTCCTACCATTCCTGGGATTCACGGGTATGTTAGGCTCTATATCCATGGACTCTAAGCCCCTCCTTATATGTTCCGTATCGTATGCTGCATCGGCGTAGAGCTCCCTAGGCCTCCCAGACAAGCCATCTACTAGCTCCTGAAGCCTCCTAGAGTCATGCTCGTTCCCAGGACCTATAGCTATGCTTAGGGGCACGGAGTCCCTGTCTACGCATACATGTATCTTAGTCCCATACCTATGCTTGAAGCCGTCGTACCCCACTACCTCTCCCCCTCTTAGCCTCGACAGTCGAGCTATCCACAGAGACAATCCCTAATGGAATATCCATCCACCTACAGCCAGTGGTGAGGACATACAGTATACCGTTCAAGATCATCCTATCATCAGCCCTAGGCCTACCAACCCTAGACCTAGGAGGAAGAAAAGGCCTAACGACACCCCACTCAAAATCACTAAGCTCACGAAACTCCACAATACACCATGCTCAGAAGAAGCTTAAATAGTTTGGAGACGAGTTCTATATTAATGATCGATCGTGCCGTCTCGAGACCCGGAATAACATGACTGTTAACATACCTACTCAACGCTGGGGTCCAGCTATGGCGAAGTGTCGGTTGGCAGCATGTCGGTGTAGGGGCTGTCCAACTCAATTTAAGTTACGACAATGATGCTAACTCCTGAACCTACTGCTTCTTCTCAGCAATTCCAGCAGGGGAGTCCGAAGGTTCTTGGGAGGAAAAGTAACAGTCATCATTGCTCCGCGGTCCTACCGTCCTAGTCCACAAGAGGATCCAGGTCCTGACGACCACCTTCCCTTCTTCATTAAAAACCTCTGTGAGGGTCCCCTCCAATCAATGGCGGACAACGTTATCCTCGCCAATAAACCCCAGAGTCCTTAGGTGACCAGCGATAGGCCTGCGTGTACTATTCAGACAACACTTTGAGGACTCGACATGAGTACTATCGTTCACCGTTAACAATAAACTATGTCGGGTCGGCGCGACGCCTGTGGGCTACACATTAATCCTTGGTCTCAGCACATAGACCTCCCTACAATCGGTCGAGAGTATTACGGCCCCCACCTCCATGAGCTCGATCGTCCCTTCATAGGGAGTGTAGAACCTTGCGAACCCCTTGTCGTCAATGCCCATGAAGAGAGCGAGACTGGGCTCATGCCTGTCGCCCGCCCATATGTATGATAGTATACCTATGCCGGCCTCGGTCATCTCGAGCCCGTTTACCAGCATGGTTAGGTGGTGGGCGGACTCCTCCATCTCCCCTATCACCTCCCTGAGATAGTCCTCTAGGGGGAGGCCTGCCAGTAGGAGGGGTCTCGCTCTCAGCCAACGTCTCGGGATCGAGCGTAGGCGGGCACCTCGGAGATATCTTGCGTAGCTTAGCTCGCGGAGAGCCTTCCTCGCGGACAGGTCCCTCTTCAGAACCACTTTGGGAGCGCTCACCCTGGTCAACTCGGCCCCAACCTCCTCGGAGGCCTCCACCAGATCGTCAGCCTCTCCCATGCCGATTAGGACGACGTGGCTTGGCTTGAGGATCCTGATGAGTTGGGACTTGTGGCGCCTAGCGGCTTCGCCGTCAACCCATCCGTCTGTGTTTACGAGGAGTCTACGCTCACTACCTATGGTGGAGCTTAGCTCGGCCACCGATTCTAATGCTCTACTAGTGAGGTATGATGGTGAGGTGTAGCCGACTGGATAGACGCGGTTTGGTTCTAGAGCGGAGAGGGATGGCGAGGGCTTGCCCCCGATCGCGAGGGCGATGGTCGTGGGTGGACAGATCTCTGACTGGCCCATATCGAGGTCTGCCACCACCATCCTGCCCCGCGGAACGTGGGTGTTGTACAGGTATGTTATAAGAGAGGTCTTGCCCGAGTCAACCATCCCTATGACCATCAGCCGGAAACTATCACCGAGGCTTGACGAGAGCTCCCGCCAATCATCGGGGATGGTATCCTCCCCAACAATCTCGGCCCCTCCTCCCTCACCCAAGGAAACCTCCACAATCGCGCCCTCACGTGAATAGAGTGGAAGCGACCTCCATGGTTTAGCCACTAGGCGCTCCTTCGAGCCCGGCCTGTAGCCGAGAACCTCTAGCGAGCCCTCGACCAGCCTTGCGGAGGCAGGTCCCTTCAGGATCAGTGTAGAGTTTGGCCCGACCGGCAGCCTCTTCGCCTCCGAGGGCATTCTCCTCTAAACCCCGCTTTCTCGCTCCCAGGCTTTTATATCTCCCCTCATACCGCCCCAAGAATCCTTAAAGGCGTTCTCAGGTAGGGCAGAAGTCCTTTTTTGGAGAGCTTGGCTCCCTCGCGCGCCAGGGCTTCCCACTCTTCCTCCGAGAGCTCGATCCCCTCGGCCGCGGCGTTAGACTCGGCCTGCTGTGGATTCTTCACTCCGGGGATTGCGACGAGGTTTGGACGCTTAAGGAGCCATGCCAGCGCAACTTGATCAGGAGAGGCTCCCCGCCTCGCCGCTATATCTCTGAGGAGCCTGAACAGGGGTTCGGCCCTCCTCAGGACCAGGGGGTCGAAGAGCGGGTTTATCCTTCTTACAAGGTCTCGCGGCGCGTTGCTGCTGCTGTATTTTGCCGTCAAGAATCCTTGCGCCAGCGGGCTGTAAGCTATGATGGTTATTTTCTCGCGCTCGCAGTAGGGGAGTAGCCCGCGCTCTATCCCCCTCTCGACCAAGTTGTACTTCACCTGGTTAGTGACTATTTCCTCCCTCCTTAAGCATTCCTGCGCCGTCCGGAGCCTTGTGGCCGAGAAGTTGCTCACACCGATGGCCCTGACCTTCCCCAGCTCCACAAGCCTCTCCATCGCTCTCATCGTGGATGATAGGGGTATTAGCGGGTTAGGCCAGTGGACTTGGTAAAGGTCTATGACATCGGTCCCAAGCCTACTTAGGCTCCTCTCGCAAGCCTTTATCACGCCATCGTAGGTCAGGTGTGTAACCCAGACCTTCGTGGCTATGACTACCTCATCCCTAAACTCCTTCACCGCCCTTCCAACTATAACCTCTGAAAGGCCACCCCCATAGATCTCGGCCGTATCGATGAAGTTTACTCCGAGCTCGTGAGCCCTCATGATGGCCTCGACTATGTCCTTCTCACTGTAGTCCTTGTTCCATCCCCACTCGGACGAGCCGACCTGCCAGGCGCCTAAGCCGATGCGGGAAACCTTCAGACCACTCCCGCCTAGCTGTACGTACCTCATCGCGTCCTCATAGATTGGCTGAGGGGCGGCCTAATAGTCCTTGAGCAAAATCTTAAGGCGCTCCCCCCAGCCACCACCTGCGAAGGATTCCCTGTGCCAAAGCGGCGTATAACCAAATATTATTGGTTCACCCCTGTAGCTCTGGGGGACGCCGCCATGAAGTTCTTCGCGACGACGATTCACGGACTAGAGGATGTGGCGTCCGCAGAGGTTGGGCAGCTGATAGGGGTTCACGTCGAGGTTGATGTGGCTAAGGTCTTCTTCGACTCATCGACGGAGGGGTGCGCTGTAGTCAACTACGCGGCGCGGACAATAAATAAGGTCTACTTGATGCTGGATAGAGGATTTTTCGGGCGGGTTGAGGAGATCGAGCGAGCCGCGAGAAATGTGGATTTTACTGGGCTTATCGAGAGGGGGCAGAGCTTCGCAGTGAGGGCGAAGAGGAGCGGCGTCCACGATTTCACGAGCCTCGACGTGGCGGCCGCGGTGGGCAGAGGTGTGATAGAGTCATACAGGCTAGCCACAGGTTTCAGGCTCGGTGTGAATCTTAACGAGCCCGACGTGGAGATACTCGCCGTAGTCAGGGAAAACGAGTACATTCTTGGACTGAACACGACGGGGGAATCGCTCCACAGGAGATACTACAGGGCGAGGTACCATAGATCTGGCCTCAGCCCAACTGTGGCGTCCGCGATGCTCTCGATAGCTGAGTGGAGACCCGATGAGAGCCTGCTGGACCCCTTCTGCGGCTCGGGAACCATACCTATCGAGGCGGCGCTTAAAGCCCTAAACATCCACGTAGGCCTGAGGAGACGGGACCTAGCAATGGAGAGGCTCATCTTCTTTGACAAAGAGATGTTGCGGAGAGTTAGGGAGAGACTTGCGTCAGGGGAGAAAGAGCCACACCGATTAGAAATAGCTGGTCTCGATGCTTCCCCAAAATCGATAGAGGCCTCCGAGGAGAATCTTAAGAGGGCGGGGCTTGAGGGATGCGTAAGGTTCATGCTTGGGGATGCCACGAGGCTGGAGAGGTATGTGGATTGGCACGTGGATAAGGCTGTCTTCAACCCACCCTTTGGAGTGAGGATGGGGTTGAGGAATCCAGAAGGCTTCTACTATAAGTCCTTCGAGGCCATCAGGCGAGCGGCGCCGGGCTGCAGAATAACCTTTATAGTGAGTAAGCCAGTCGTCGCTCAGAGAGCCCTAGAGAGGGCAGGCTGGACGGCCGTCTCGGAGAGGAACGTAGTCCTCGGCTCCATTTCAGCACACATAATAAGCGCCGAGCATTAGCGCCGCTACTCGAGCCGCGGCGCTATCAGGTACTCGAGCCTCCCCGCCGGGAGGGTGAATGACAGCTTGATAGGTTTGTTGGTGCTGAGCTGTATCCCGGTCTCCTCCGAGAGGTCCTTACCGGGCTTCACTATTCGCTCGAGGTAGGCGAGGCTGAAGCTGGCGGTCACCTCGCCAGGAGACTCGATCTCGTAGACCATGGCACCGTCCTTTGAGAGCCTGTTCTCGACGACTCCCATGTCCCCCTTCGCCACGAGAATCACGGCCGTGGGCTGAATGGTTATCTTGACGGAGTCGGAGACGAGGCTCGCGTCTTCGACTGCCTCCCACAGAGCTTCTGAGTTGACCCTTGCACGCGCCTCAAAGGCGAGCTTTGGTGAGGATGTCGACCCGGCCAGAGGCTCCAGCGTGTTCAGCTGGTATCTCCTCTCCCTCGACTTGGTAGGGTCTGTGAGAATAATGCTAAGCTTTCTCTTCTCCTCATCGTATGTAAGCGTAAGAGTCTCGCCCTTTTTAGCGCGCTTCAGGAACTTGAGAAGTTCCTGGAGGTTGACCGTCATCTCTGACTCCTTGTCAGCCACAAATTCCTCAGCCGCCTCTCTCCGCAGCTCAAAGTCGACGAGGCTCACGTGGGCCGGGTCCATGGAGACGAGCCTGATCGAGTCGCTCGTAACCTTGAAGGAGGCTTCGTCTACGACCGCTGCCACGGCCTTGAAGAGGTCTGCCGCGTAGTCGGCGTTAGGAAGCCGCATCGTGAACACTCTGATCCACCCTGAGACTCGAGAAGCCTTCGGGCCATATAAAAATTCGTCGGGTATGGGTCCGGCCAAGAGGGTGAGAGGGTTCTAATAATTACAGCGCCCTCCTTATTGATGCTGCTCCACCAAGATGCGCTTGCTATGGGTCTCTATGTTGGTGCTGCGCTGTCAGCGGCGACCGACATAAGGAGGACCATTTACGCCGTGTGGGCCCTCAGTAGGTGAGCTTACCGGTCAGGACTTCACGAAGCGACACTATTAGGGATCTCCGATACTTGACTAGGCAGCCGGGGGCAGAGCCTGCATTATTGTGGAGGGTCTCGCATCCTTAGCCATGATAGCCAACTTGATATGTGCTGGTGTGTGTTCGGCCGAGCTTATAATTTCATTCATTAAAGGGGAAAGAGTGGGGGAGGGGTTGGCTGGCCATCCGTGCGGCATCTGGGAAACCCTATGGGAGGCCGGACGTTAAATGATACATCACAGCACCCGACAGCGGGGTGCGCGTTAAATGGGCAGTCATACCGGCCTCTGGGTTTTATCCCTGCGCCGGTATGGCCAGCATCGCAAGGGCTTCCTGCCTATATATCCTCCAGACTCTCGATAACACCTCCCTTCTCCATCCTCGCGATAAGTTGAAATGATGTGGTGTTGTTTTCTGAAGCCGTCAGCCTCTGCAACGCTCGCCTCAAATGCCCGCTATAGATCTTCTTTCTCCCGCGGACTGGTCTGAACAGGCCCAGAAGGTTAATCATCTTTCTGAGACCCATCGGCTGGCCAAGATACGGTATCAGCTCGGCCAGCGCCTTAATATTCCCACGAATACCCAGTCCATCAACTAGCCTATTGTAGGCCTGATATCTTTTCCCAGCCTCCTCGACTATCATTCTAGCCACCTCCTCCATCTGCACCTCCAAAGACTTTATTACTTGCCTCAGACAAAGCCCTGTATTTGTTCAGCAGTTATTGGTGCGTTCTCATCATAGTCCTATAGGCCAGAATCATCCTCCCCATCTCCACAAGGCCGCCTAGGGGCCTCGTCACAACAGTCTATAGTCTGGTGCTTCTAGGGCAGGAATGGCCTCAGCCCATTCGGCCACCCCTCCTCCCCCATCTACCCCCAAATCTCCCAGCCCCGACCCGGGAGCAATTCCTCAGGGGGATACGGGCGGGGAGGACACTCCCCTGCGGCGCCAGCAGGCGCAGGGAGCATCCCCCACTCCCCTCGGGGGCCATCCAGCATCGGACGGGACGCAAACCCGGCCACGGCCCCTTGTGCCCCGGGCATGTCGGTCACGCCCTCACCCAACCACCATACAGAACGAAGCTAGAGAAGATACATAAGCATTCAGACACCAGACTGAAAATAATGGTCCACCATCCAAGGACATATAAGACCTCAAGGGGACTAATACTGCCAAGAGAAATCTATTACGCCCTAACAAACATTAAGGACTTAGAGAAGAAGATAGGAGTAAGGACGAAGAGGTCTAAACCAAAACACATACTAGGCATAGAGCACAGAAACATCCCAATACAGCCGGATTTATGGGGCAACGAGGTAATATTCAGGGAAAAGGACAAACAACACTATACGGATACCCGAACCAGATAATCTAACAGACAACTAACAATCATGTGAGGAGGCTCCCAGAGGGGATATTGCCGCCATACCTCCGAGGCTATAACTCGCTTATATGGTGGTTTATTATCTCGTCCCTCGAGATTTGTGCCGTGAGTCTCTTTAGCAGGGTGGGAGAGTCGGAGATCACGAGGGCGATAGCTACCACTTTTCTAGAGATGTTTGGCGAGTATTCGCGGAGTGACGTAATAGTTGTGGGCGCCGGCCCGGCAGGACTTATGGCAAGCAGGGAGTTGGCAAGGCGGGGTGTTAAGGTTCTCGTGATCGAGCAGAACAACTATCTGGGTGGAGGATTCTGGATCGGGGGTTACCTAATGAACCCCGTGACCTTCAGGGCGCCGGCCCAGAAGGTGCTGGACGAGCTTGGCGTGCCTTACGAGAAGTTCGTCGAGGGCCTCTATGTGGCGCATGGGCCCCATGCATGCTCCAAGCTGATTGCCGCGGCCTGCGACGCCGGTGTAAGATTCCTCAATTTAACAAAGCTCGACGACCTCGTTATCAGGGAAGGCGTAGTCAGGGGAGTCGTCGTGAACTGGACCCCTGTTGAGGGGCTGCCGAGACAGATCACCTGCGTCGACCCCATAGCGCTGGAGTCTAAGTTGGTGATTGACGCCTCCGGTCATGATGCAGCCGCGGTCAAGAGGCTTGAGGCTCGTGGCCTGGTTAAGACGAGGGGCATGGGTGCCATGTGGGTCGAGAGGTCCGAGGACGCCGTAGTCGAGCACACTGGCGTAGTATTTCCGGGCCTGGTAGTAGCGGGGATGGCCGTCGTCGAGACATATGGCTTACCACGAATGGGGCCAACGTTCGGCGCTATGCTCCTCTCGGGGAAGAGGGCTGCCGAGGTCGCGCTCGAAGAGCTCGAGAAGCTTGAGGCCGTGACGTAGGGTCAAAACGTTCTTTGGGGTCATCACCAACCGCCACGGTCCACAGGATTGCCCTGTATAATGACCAGCGACTCGGGTCCATAAGGATCGAGGAGGTTGCTGACTATGTGAGGGAAGTCTTCCCCTTCGCGGTCGTCGAGCTTCGCGACGAGTTTTTGAGCCATGCAGTCAATACGTGGGGGGCGGATCCGCGATGGATAGCTCGTCGCCTCGCTTCATCTAGGCTGCTCGACCCTATGAGCTGCAGGACAGTTGACGACCCCCTGCCCGGAGAGGTCCGCTACGAGGAGAGGACGATTTTTGACCGCTCAATGACTCTGCTGGGCGTGGCGTATGAAGGATACTCCTTTCAAGAGATACTGCGGTCCCTTATACCTTGGGGGGAGAGGCGCTATACTATGCAACACATAGTCCTGACGGCGAGGCTGCTTGTTACTAGAGAGCCTGAGGAGGGGCGGGCACACGCGAGGACCATCATACTAGGCGACCCAGCCCTAATCTCTATAGCGGGGATAGTTGAGGCCCCAGCCCTCGAGCCGCGTACCTACCTTAAGCTACAGTTTGTCAGAAGCCCTGACCTTCAGAGCCTGTTTCTTGAGAGTGAGAGAAGGAGGCTCGGAGCGATTAGATATGGTGACGAGCGCCTAACCGAGGTTGTGAAGGGCTATGTGCTACAGGCCGTTTTCTATCACCTGACTGGCGAGCCATTCTGCAGCGACAGGATGTGTAGGCTCTATAACGCCCACACTCAGGAGGAGCTGATCCTGGCCCAGCTAGCCAGCGGCAAGCTGTGCAAGAGGCATGAGGAGGCCTCGAGGAGGCTAGCCCTAACACGAACTACTCCTCAACCATCGTAAATATCTTCTTGACGTTGTTGTAGGTCATTTCTCTCAGTAGCCTCTCCGAGGCCCCACGGCTGAGAAGCCAGTCCAAGCACATCTGATATAGCTCGAGGCTCCTGATGCCGGACATGTATGGGGGACCATATTTCTCCCAAGCGGCGTGGGGTGCATGGTCGGTCTCCAAGAAATTTACGCTACCCCGAACAACTAGGTCAACGAGACCCTCAACCATCCGCTTATCCCTTAATGGCGGATTGACCTTAAGGGCCACACCGCCGGCCCTCTCCATGTCTTGGAGGGATAGCATAAGGTGGTGAGGAGTTACTCCGCAGACAACCCTGAGCCCGCGCTCCCTCGCCTCCTCAACAAGGCCAACGGCGCCTGGAGTACTTGTATGGACGATGTAGAGCGTTCCAGCGAAGTCGTACCGCTCAACAAGCATGATCTGGTCCTTGACCGCCTCTATCTCTGCTTCTGGAGGCCTCGCTTCTCCCCAGCTCCACGGTCTTGCTGGATCCCACAACTCCGGCCTTAAGAGCTGAGCCTTCTCACAGTGCACAGCCACTACTTTGTCGTATCTAAGCTCGGACAGGGTTTTGTAGACCCGCGCCTGCTTCTCGAGCGTCTCGACCTCTAGCCCCTTCATCGGCGCCGCGTACATCTTCAGCCCGACGACCCGCTTATTCCCTTGGACTGCCTCTACGGCCCTCTCTAGCTGAGACTCGTTTGCGGTGGCAGCCACGTATAGGTAGTAGCCTTCATCGACCCCCTCGCTTCTAGCTAACCTCAGCCTAGCCGCGACCTCGCTTGGTCCGAGTATCGGCGGGTCGGTATTCGGCATGTCGAAGACAGCGACGACTCCCTGACTCCTCGCCAAGTCCAACACCTCCCTTATCGTCGCCTTGTAGGCCTCGTTCCAGTCCCTGCAGTGCACGTGGGGATCTATTCGCCGCCACATCCCGACCACTAGGCCGACCGCTCAGACTAGGTAATCAGGTATCCTATCTATCTCTAGAAGCGTGTCACAGTACATGCATTGTATGACGCCGTACTTCTGGAGAACCGTGAATTTTGGCGAGGCTGGCTCTCGGGCCAGGTTGGTTACGCAGCTCGTCTCGGGACACCGAATCCTGCCGACGATCCTCTCGGGGATGCCTGGCCTCTCCTTCTCGACCCTCCAGTCCCTGATGTAGTTTATCGTTATGCTGGGGAATATGAGGGCGAGTATGCCAGCCTCCTCCCTGCTCACCATGTAGTGGTATAGCTTAACTATGTCTTTCCTGCCAAGCTTCTTGCTGGGCACATTCTGCAGCACTATGAGCGATACGTCCGGATTCCTCTTGAGATGCTCCAAGCTGAGGAGCTTGACAACCCGGTCGGCCTGCCACGCCGGTATATGGTCTAGAACCGTCCCCCAGTCAATCTTTCTGACTAGAAGCGACTCGTCCATCACTTGCCACCCATTATGAGGTAGAGTAGTGCTGTCCTGATCGGGACACCATAGCCCGCCTGCTCAAAGTACCAGGCGTTTGGCGTGGAGTCAATCTCAGGCGACAGCTCGTCTACGCGGGGGAGTGGATGCATTATGCCGATGTCGCTCCTACAGTTGGAGAGCGTGGAGGCGTCTACTACATAGGAGCCGCGCACCTTCTCGTACTCTGTGGGGTCGGGGAACCTCTCTTTCTGAATTCTAGTCACATAGAGTACGTCTAGACGGGGCAAGACGCGCTTCATCTCTTCAGCCTCGTCGATTTTTGCGAATGTTACGCCCTTCTCCTGCAGGTATATCTCGACCTCCCTTCTCACCTGGAGGAGCTGTGGAGCCATGAAGTAGATCTCGACCCCCCTATAAAGCGAGAGGAGCTGGCAGAGGGAGGGTATCGTCCGAGAGTATCTGAGGTCGCCGAGCATCCCTATCCTTAATCCGTCCACACTGCCTCTCTTCCTCCAAATCGTGAAGACGTCGATGAGGGCCTGTGTAGGGTGTTCTTGGCTCCCGCTACCGGCGTTTATTATTGGGATCGAGGCCGATTCCGCCGCGAACTTAGCCGCGCCCCGGGCCGGGTGCCTAAGTACTATACAGCCCGCCCCATACAGCTCCAGCATCTTCACAGTGTCGTAGAGCGACTCTCCCTTGGCCATGGAGGAGACGGATGGGTCCGAGATGGACATGACCTCAGCGCCCAGAGTCTTGGCTGCCATGTAGAAGCTCTGGAAGGTCCTTGTCGAGGGCTCTGTGAAAAGGAGGGCGACTTTCTTGCCTGCTAACGCCGAGTCAAGCCTCAGCTCGCCTCTGACGAGCTGGTTAGATAGGCTGAATATCTCGGAGACCTCTCGAAGGCTTAGGTCGCGACAGCTCACCAGGTCTCTGCCCAAGAGCGTGGATCTGTATTCGGCTTGGGAGCCACTCAAGGGCTCCCAACACCTCCCCCAAGCCTCAGAAAGACCACGGCTAAACCCACTACATGAACCCACTGCGCCTCTCTTAAGCGTTCCTCTCCACTGGAAACTCTTTTGGAGGCTGAGCGGCCTTTACGCCGGATGGTCTTAGTCCCTTGAGCGTCAGCTCAGCCTAAAGACCCGCGGCTTCTCACCCGCTAGCAGGTGCTTCAGTATTGCGGCGCCAGCCTCACTCTTCTTCGAGACCCTGATCTTCCTCCCCTTCCCGACTGTGGCGGTCAACACGTGTCTTTCGCCTGCATACACCGAGACTCTTTGGCCCTCCTCCACATCGCTGAGAAGTATCTCCAGCTTTCCATCGGCATCATTTATCGTCGCGTCTACCTCGCTTCCAAGGCTAGGGATCCGTGGCTCCACTTCGATCTTGATGCCCAGCTTCTGCTCCAGCCTTCTTATGCGACCCGCGTATTTTTCGGTCAGGCGCACATAGTCATCCCTCTCACACCTAACCACCAATCGGCCGTCCTCTAGGGAGACCTGCGCACTCCCCGCTAACCTCCGAAGCAGGCGCTCCGCCGCCCTAGCCCTCTTCTCCAACTCCCTCTGCGCCCTAGACTGGCCTGGAACCTGGACTACAGTGATCTGGTCGCCAAATGTATAGATCTCATAGACCAGCTGCGAGGTCTCGAGGTCAACGACCTCCACGATGGGCCGCGCCAGGTCCCTCTCGGTCATCCCCCAAGGGATCCTGACAGTCTGTCGAAGCTCATACACCTTGTCGACCCGGCCTTCGCGGATGAATATAACGGTGTCAACTATGTAGGGCAGCATCCCAAGCTCGGTCTTGGAGATGAATCGCTGGATTGCGTCGATCGGGTCGCTGGCGTGGATGACTCCCACCATGCCTACGCCTGCAAGCCTCATATCGATGTAGACCTGAAAGTCCTTCGGCTTCCTCATCTCGTCGAATATAGTGAAGTCCGGCCGTATCAGCAGGAGAATCTCGGCGCTCTTCTCGAAGTCTCCCTCGAGGGGTGCGAGCTGTGTTATCTCAGGACCCACTTGAAGGTCCCTCGGCGACTCGAAGGTCTTCACGATCTTTCCCAGACTCCAGTAATACTCTGCCAGGCTTGATGCGAAGGTTGTCTTACCTGATCCCGGCGGCCCAGCTATCAGGATCCCCTCCGCCCTAGTTGAGAGCCTCTTCAGGAGCCTCTCGCTCAGCTTGTAGTCGTATATGCTGAGCTTCACTACTGGTCGTACGACCGTTATCTCGACGTCGTCGCTGAACGGTGGGCGCGTGATGGATATTCTGTACTGACCTAGCTGGATGACCGTGGCTCCCGCGCGTGCTATCTCTATTACGGCATTGTCGCTGTGCTTAACGGTCCACATCAGGCTGTTTATCATGGAGTCGGCCTCATCCCTCGTGAAGGGCTCCTCCCTCAGCCTTACCAGTCTAATTTCCCCAGGCTTCCCCACCTTGGCCATCGGAGGGGCGCCGACCTTCAAGTGTAGGCTCATAGTGTCTTCGGTGAGGTAGCGTTCGAAGGGTACCTCCTTTCTCGGCTCTGTTATCTGGAAGTATCTTGCAGGCAGGTTCTCAGCCTCCGCCACTAAGTATTGGACATAGTCGGAGGTGTATAGCGAGGCTCCCTCGCTCTTAGCTACGTCCCTGATTAATGCATCGATCCTTCCGCCCCTCGCTAGCTTGATGTCCTCAAGGCTGGGCCTCTCCCCCCCAAATCTCACCTCGACCCCGCATCCGGAGCCTAGTTCACGTATCCTTTTGATCTCCCGCAGACCTAAGACTCCTTCAATCCGCCCCTTAGATGCCATCGCTTGCAGCTCGTCGAGCGCAGCCAGCGGGACTATGATCTCTGAATCCTTGATCTCGCCGCGCTCAATCATCGAGGAGATTACCTGGTTGATGAGGGCGCTCGTGTCGGGGACTATCCTCTGCTGAGCCAACCTGTCCCAACAACTCCCATCGGCCCTTATAAGTAGTATTTAGCGCTAATAATCAGCTGCAGAATCAAGGTTATGAGGCGGGTAGCTGTCTGAGGATCTGGATGCCTCAGTGGAGGCGCCTAATTCTGGACCCGTTCGTACCTACTGGAAGAGACTTGGTAGGCAAGATACTCGACTTCGCCGAGATTAGCGACAAGTCCGTCTTGCTGGATCTCGGGTCAGGCGATGGGAGGCTAGTTCTGGAGGCTGCTAGGCAGGGGGTTGCCAAGGCCGTCGGTGTCGAGATAAATCCACTACTCGTAGACTATTCAACGGGCCTTGCGAGGAAACTGAGGCTCCCGAACGCCGTATTTGTGAACGAGGACATCAGGAGGATTAGCTTAGCCTTTGCCACCCACATAACCGCCTACCTAACAACCAACACGCTTAGGAAGATAGAGCCGATGCTCCTCACGGCTAGGGACGACGCCGTAATAGTGACGCATAACTATCCAATACCGGGATGGAAGCCGGTAGAGAAGCTATCGACTCGGTCCAGCAGCGACGGGAAGACACACGTCCTCTACAAGTACATCCCCACTCGGAGTGCTCCAAGGAGCTTGGTCCTGAGGCGCCGAGGCATGCTTTGGGGCAGCCACCCGCAGATTTAAGGAGCGGCAGAGCCTTAGCGCGACCTAATCCAAGAAGGGCCTGATGCAGGGCTTAGCCCAATTTTTATGTCTAGCATGGATATCCGTATTGTGTTGTTTGTCCTTTTCTCCTGAATATTGCTTCGTTGCCCATAGGTCTAGCTATATTGGTATGTTTCCGTGTTCTATGCCTGGTATGTGTCTTGGTTTAGATTTCTCCTTCTTTACTACGCCTATCTCCTTCTCCAAGCCCCTAATGTTTGTTAATGTGTAGTAGATTTCTCTTGGTAGTATTAGCCCCTTTGATGTCTTTATATATCCTGAGTAATAGTTCCTTAGCGCTTTCTATGAGGTATAGGATGTTTCCATCAATCTCCAAGCCCCTCTCATATTGTATCGCCCAATAGTGCTTGCTAGAGTATCTTGCTTCTATCTTCCTGTTCTATCCCTCTACTCTCTCCATCATTCTCCCCAGGACGGGGTTTGGAGTGATCCTTATGAGTGGTTTGCCCAGATCGTAGTGAGTGCAGGTTTAGGGATGGGCCGATTATTGGGGCCGGTGGAGGGTCTTCTCCGAAACGGGTGATGAAGATGTGGTTGGTGGTGACTGATACGGGGATAGAGGTTGCTGTGGGGGAGGATT
Organism: Candidatus Caldarchaeales archaeon; assembly: GCA_032249095.1. Lineage (GTDB taxonomy): Archaea > Thermoproteota > Nitrososphaeria_A > Caldarchaeales > Calditenuaceae > HRBIN02. Next base: position 27,420 of record JAVVGN010000017.1, read on the forward strand.
CTGAACATTACTCCGACCCCCGATGGAATCATTATTGTTGAACCGTCTCAAAATTACTTATCTCGATCGCGGTTGTATTGTTGCTATGTCTTTCTTTTGGTGTTCAGTCCAGGACATATGATGAAGTAATGGCGTAACCACCCCCACTTGCCAGCGTTAAACCCCTTCAATACAGATTGCGTTAAAAGAGAGACTAAATAGTTTTGAGACGAGTTCGTTCAGAACGAGTGGGATGGGAGGCTGAGGACGTGGATGGTACCCTCCATCGCGGCGCTTAGATGGCTAATATAAGAGGCCACTGCTGGAGAAACACCGCCGAGGATCTACCACCTACCACCACTCAACTCAATAGTCCTAGAGAGGGAGCAGATAGAGAGGTTCCACATAGTTGCGAGGCCATACGAGATAAAGACACAGAATGAGGAGGTGTAGTGAGTGGGTAGATACCTGCCGCGAGAGCTTCGGAACAAGCTTTACGGTGACGTTGTTGCCCCTCGTAGAGGCGGGCTGATGTATTGAGGGATTATTGAGGATGTGTGGCGAAGATACGGAGTAGAGACGCTTAGAAGAATACATCAAAAGAAGAATAACCCCTCCCCCAACTTTCCCCAACAAACACCACCCACACTTGTCTTATCAATTACTAATATTAGGCCCGGTGGGATTCGAGTCCGCGGCCTCCGGGTTAAAAGCCCGTCGCTCTTCCCGTCTGAGCTACGATGCCACACCCCCTCCGGGCGATAGGTGTCACAAGGCGGTTTTTGAGTCTTTACTCAAGCTGAAGTGGGTCGTGGTTTGGGTTAAATGTTGGGCCTTTCACCTCTACTTGAGCTTGGCGCGAATACCGCCCAGTGAGTAGACCAGTAGAGACAGACCTGTCATCAGAAGGGTCAGATAATATGTCGCTATCCTCCAGACAATAACTTTAGCCCAGGAGCCGACACCCAAGACGCCCTCGGAATATAGGAAAACCCCAGCCTCCGTCAGGCCAGACCCACCAACCGTGATCGGGATGACGCCGATCGAGCTTCCGGCGTGAAAGGCCAGCAGGGAGCCCAGCACACCTGTATCTGGAGATATTACGTAGAGAGTTAGGGCGGGCACCGTCATCACGACAGCTGTGAGGAGAGCTAGCAAAGCTAGAGCGGGCTTGTCCCTAGAGAGTGGTGCTCCCGCTGAGGAGCCCTCTGAAAATAGTTGTCCCATGGTTCTCGAAAAGATTTTGCGTGTGATCGCGTTTCTCTGAACGAGTCTGAGGGTCGCCGCTGCTAAGGAATTCTCGCGATGCGTGGCGATGCGGATTAAAGTCAGAACAGCTGAGAGCTGGAAGGCTGATATGAGCAATATGGTTGCCCCGAGGCCGTGGCTCCCCGACTGAAACGCCAAAAGCCCTGCTAAACACGTTACACTCCCGCCGAAAAACACGTCCATGACGAGCTCGCTGACGGCTATCCAGATAGCCGTGGACACCTTCTCCCCCATCTCCCTCAGCAACACTACCCTCACCGCCTCATCCGCTATGAAGGGGATCGTCGTGAGAGCGAAGAACTCGCTGAGAGCCCTGATAAGGACCGCCCTACCGAGCCCAAGCCTTAGGGAGGCATACCTCCTCACCAAGATGTAGAATCGGAGGCCCTGCGCCAAGACGCGGACCAGCGCAAGCAGTATGAAGAGATAGAGGAGCGATGCCGAGAGAGTTGATACCTCGCTGAGGGGCGTCTCGGAGAGCTTCATGACGATGAGGAGGGAGGCAAGGCTTGCGGCGAGACCCATAAGGGCTCGGGTTAGGTACATTCAGCTTTCAGCCCTTCGAAGCTACTAGGCATATTGACTGCTGGATAGGGATGAGGTGTTTTAGCGTTAGGAGGCTTAGGGGCCAGAACGAGTGTATTCTCAGCGGCATCGGTGTTACGTCTTTGAGCCCAGCGCGCTTCAGCAGCCTATTGACGCTTCGCCATGTAAAGTGGTGCACATGGGTAGGGTCCGCGAAGCTGTCGTATATCCCGAATCCTAGGGTGTTGGGCGTCGTCAGGAGCAAGCGGCCTTCCCTCCTCATCACGCGGACACACTCTCTAAGGGCCCTTGCAGCGTCGCGCACATGTTCAAGTACGTCAAACATTAACACCCCGTCGAAGCATTCATCTCTAAATGGCAGCCAGTCAGCCGAGGCCACAACATCGGGTCGCAACAGCCCGTCTACATCGAGCCCCACATAATCTTTAGCGTGAGCGAAGGCCTCGTAGTGTCGGAGCCCGCACCCAACATCCAGCACCCTACGCGAGTCACTAAAAACTAGCTGGGTGAGCGATGCCTTGAAGCGGTGGAACTTGTGAGAGTTTAGGGGAGGCCTAAGAGGTGGGCGGCGGGGGGCCCGGGCTATCTTGGCCGGGGCCATCGAGCCTTGGGCGGCTCGTCAGACTTATTAAGTTTTAATCCCGCGACACCCGATAAACAATGAGCCCGGGCATGAAGAGGAGGGTTGTCGTAGGCGCTGACGATGTTTATTCAGCAGCAGTTGAGGCGGCGGATTACTTGGCAAAGAAGGGGTTTGAGGTCGTCAAGCTAGGGTCCTTATCCTCAGGGAAAGCGGAGCCTTGGCCCACGGTGGCCGCTGAGGCGGGAAGGATGGTTGCAGAGGGTGAGGCCGACTGGGGCATACTTGTCTGCTACACGGGTACGGGCGTCTCAATAGCCTCAAACAAGATACGGGGAGTGAGGGCGGCGCTCTGCGTAGATGCACAGACAGCGCGTGGGGCGCGACTGTGGAACGATGCCAACATACTCGCCATGAGTGGGAGACTCACGACACCGGAGTTGGCGCGAGAGATCATCGACGCCTGGTTATCGGTTGAGAAGCCTGACGAGAGCGAGAGGGAGAATATCGAGAGGCTTAAGAGGCTTGACGAGGAAGTAAGATAGTGGGCGAGCTCTGAGTGTCGGGGATATTGCCATTGACGGGTGGGGGCTTGACGTCCTTGATTCTCCGCGTGCCCCCTCTACATGATTCCATTTCTCACAAGCCAGCCTGTAAGACTTCGTCCCCGCGACGTCAATCCATATCTCACTCTAACAGGCCTCGTAGCCGCTACACCTCGCTCCACCAGCCCGAAGCTCTCAAGCTTCTTCAGGTTTTCTGACAATACCTTCCAAGTGATTCCCCTAACCCTAGCCATTATCTCTACAGGTGAAAGCGTCTCGCGCCAGAGAGCTATCAAGATGTCTCTCATCCACTTTGACCTGAGTATATTCACAAGCGCGGTCGTCTTAACTTCCAGGGGGCTGAGCGAGTGGAAGGCTTCGGCGACGCGGACTCCGTGGCTTGTGAGGACGTATAGTGGGGCATCCCCCGTCAAAACACGGTCCACGACCCCGCCGGTCCTGAGGATTTTGAGCTTGTAGGCAAGCACCCTGTTTGAAACGCCGAGGCTGCGCCTCAACTCGGAGAATCTCTTAGGACCCTTATAGAGCTCGACCATGACCGCGATGCTCCACCTGCATAGCGGGACGGCGGGGTTCAGGCCGTGTCCGTAGACTATACTCAACCGGAGCCCGCACCGCATAACTATCGCGGCCCTTTATATACGTGATTACGCCACACCGCGGGGGTACTGTCAAGTTGGTATTACCTCTTCTCCTCCTGCCCTGATGATGTTATGC
>JAVVGN010000018.1:0-30182 GCA_032249095.1 Candidatus Caldarchaeales archaeon
ACAACCTTCCTACTCTCTTTGGATTCATCAACGTAAACGAGGATCACCCTCTCAGCCTTGCTCAGAACCACTCTTTCCTGACCTACTGCCAACATTCCCATCACCGCACAAAGCACGGCCGCTGCGGATTTAAATGTGTCGTATTTACGTAAAGACTTCGTATATACATGTCAAAATCTTTTCCTTTGGCCCCACCACCGCTCACGCCCGGCATCAGGATGAGTTTCAAGGGTTATGGCTACCCCTACCTGCTCTTCGGAAACTGATTATGCTATTCTCTGGACATCGATTATGAAGTGGGTAGGTAGTTACCACTTAAATATGAGCGTATAACACTGTTATGTTTGGATCGATTTGTCGTCCGGTCTAGACTTCGACTATTCTAAATACAACTTCCGGGACGTAGTCGATTACAAATACGTCCTAAACCCGGGGCTCTCGGAAGAGGTAGTCGACGAGATTTCGAGGATTAAGGGCGAGCCTGAGTGGATGAGGCAGACGCGTCTAAAGGCTTATAAAATATTCTTGGAGAAGGCGATGCCTACTTGGGGCGCCGACCTCAGCGAACTCGACTTTAACAAGATAAGATACTATGTTAGCCCGACTGATAAGAAGTTCCGGAGCTGGGACGACGTTCCGGATTACATCAAGAAGACATTCGAGAGGCTGGGGATTCCGGAGGCCGAGAGGAAATTTCTGGCGGGTGTCGGAGCACAATACGACTCCGAGGTAGTGTATCATAACGTGAAGAAAGAGCTGGAGAGGCAGGGCGTGATCTTCTGCGACATGGACACCGCCGTCCGAGAATATCCCTCCATAGTCAAGAAGTACTTTGGCACCGTTGTTCCCGCCTCCGACAACAAGTTCGCCGCCCTAAACACCGCAGTTTGGAGCGGCGGGAGTTTCGTATACGTGCCGCAAGGCGTCCACGTCGAGTTCCCTCTACAGGCATATTTCAGAATCAACGCAGCGAGTGTGGGGCAGTTTGAGAGGACCCTCATAATCGCCGAGCCCGGCAGCAAGGTCCATTACATAGAAGGATGTACTGCGCCCATTTACTCGACTACTTCCCTCCATACGGCTGTGGTTGAGATTATTGCGATGAAGGGGGCCCACGTTCGATACACCACCTTGCAGAACTGGAGCACTGATGTGTATAACCTCGTGACTAAGAGGGCCTTCGCATATGAGGACGCGTTCGTAGAGTGGGTTGACGCGAATGTGGGGAGTAAGGTTACGATGAAGTACCCGAGCGTATACCTCTTGGGGAGGGGTGCTAGGGCTGAGATCCTCTCGGTCGCCTTTGCGAGTCGGGGACAACAGCTGGATACTGGTGCAAAGGCGATACATCTTGCGTCTGACACGACTAGTAGGATTACAGCAAAGTCTGTGTGCAAGGATGGTGGGAGAACCTCGTATAGGGGACTTCTCCACGTGGCTAGGGGTGCGAGGCGAGTCAAGTCTAGCGTAAGGTGCGACGCCCTTATCCTTGACGACAAGTCTAGGACAGATACCTATCCGTACAACGAGATACTGGAGGATGATGCGACTGTTACTCACGAGGCTACTGTTGGAAAGATTGGTGAAGATCAGATCTTTTATCTTATGAGCAGAGGTATACCTGAGCAGGAGGCGCTTAACATGATTGTTCTCGGATTCTTGGAGAGCTTCACGAAGACACTTCCGATGGAGTACGCCGTAGAGTTTAACCGTCTAATAGAGCTGGAAATGAGTGGTAGCGTAGGATAAGCTGGTTCTCGGCGAGCCGCCTATTTTACCGCTTCAGGCCCCCTCTCGCCAGTACGGATGCGGATCGTCTCATCAACCAGGGTTATGAAGATTTTTCCGTCACCAACCTCGCCCGTTGCCGCTGCCTCCTTTATAATTTCCACGACTCTCTGAGCATCCTCGTCGCCTACCACGATCTCTATCTTGACCTTGGGGAGCAGGTCGATCTTGTATGTGTTCCCCCTAATCCTCCAGGAGAATCCCTGCTGCCGACCCCTACCCATCACGTCGTAAACTGTTAGTCCGTGGAATCCAGCCTTCTCGAGGGCGTTCTTGACCTCTTCCAGCCTCTCAGGCCTTATAACAGCGTGAATCATCTTCAAACCATTTCTCACCTCCTCCTATGGCTTAACGTACTCCGCATGCTGCGTGATGTCAAGGCCAATCATCTCCTCCTGGGGCTTGACACGGAGTCCAATAGCCAGGTCTATGACCTTCAAGATCACTATCGTCATTGTTGCAGCGTATGCCCATGTCGCGGCGACTGCTATTAGCTGGGAGACCAGTAGTGAGGGGTTGCCTAGGAGGAGGCCGTTGGCTCCACCAGGGTTTATTGAGGCGTCCGCGAATAATCCGGTGGCTATTGCTCCCCAGGTGCCTCCGATGCCGTGGACACCCCACACGTCTAGGGAGTCGTCAACGCCGATTTTCGCCCTGAGGTTTACGGCTGCGTAGCAAACAATCCCAGCGATTGCGCCGATTATCAGAGCCGCCTGCGGCCCCACGAATCCTGAGGCGGGGGTTATTGCTACGAGGCCTGCAACAGCCCCGCTTGCGGCAGCGATGCTGCTCGGCTTTCCTCGGTGGAGCCATCCCGTGAGCATCCAGCTTAGAGCTGCTGCTGATGCCGCGAGATGCGTTGCTGTGAAGGCGCTTGAGGCAAGAGCCCCGGAGGCCAATGCGCTACCGCCATTGAAGCCGAACCATCCGAACCATAGGAGCGCGGCTCCGAGAATCACGTATACGGGACTACTGGGCTCCATGGAGCCTGACCCATACCCGATCCTCCTACCTATAACTAGTGCCGCGGCCAGCGCGGACACCCCCGAGCTTATGTGGACAACTGTTCCTCCCGCAAAGTCGAGGGCACCAAGCGACCTGATCCAGCCTCCCACCCCCCATACCCAGTGCGCGATGGGTGAATAAACTAGGGTTGACCACGCGACTAGGAAGAGGAGGAAGGCGCCGAACCTCACCCTCTCGGCGAAGGCCCCCACTATCAGGGCCGGCGTGATGATCGCGAACATCAGCTGGAACAGCATGTAGGTTGTGTGGGGTATTGTTGGGGCGTAGCCGGGGTTCGGCTCGCCGCCCACTTGGCTAAGCGCGAACCATTCCAGCCCCCCTATGAGCCCTCCCCTGCTGGGCCCAAAGGCGAGGCTGTAGCCCCACAGCGCCCAGACCACCGAGACAAGCGCTATAGCGATAAAGCACTGCATCAGCAAGGAAAGGACATTCTTCCTCCTGGCTAGCCCCGCATAGAAGAGCCCAAGACCCGGCGTCATAAGCATCACCAATGCGGCTGAGATCATCACCCAGACGGTGTCTCCCCCATCTATTCCCATTTTTTGACCACCTATCGCTCGGTTATCCGCAAGGTGCCATATTTAAGTATTGAATTCAGCGCGCGAACATCGCACAATTTATCCTAAAAATTTACATAAGTTAAGATGCTTTTTTGAAAAATAACAGGGTTATCGGCCGATTTGTGGTGCGTTTTTATTTAGGTTGGGCTGCTGGCGAGGGGCGACGTACTATAGAGACTATTGACAGGGCTATGGCTATGACTGCGAGGGCCATCACCACTTGGGCGACGAGGAGCGTGTTCTCCGCCACCTTCTGGAGATTCCTTATATCGTTGGAGAGCGTGTTTGTTGCAGCATCGACCCGCGTCCTCACATCTTCTACACTGCTCCTAATCTCTCCACGCAGGTTCTCGGCGGTTCTGTCGAGCTTGCTATCTACGGCGGCGATGTTATTCCCCACCACCGTTATAGCGCCTGCAAGGTCTTCGGAGACCGTTCGAAGTCTATCTACAAGATCCTTTGACACCGACTCTATCTCGCGCTCGATCGGGGCGAGGCTCAGAACATCGAAGAAGTCTCTGGCGACGGATATGGTCGCCGCGTCCTCGCTGTACGTCGCGATTATCAGCTCGTAGAGCGCTCCGGGCGTAAGCTTGGCGGTGAAGTCTGGGTCCAGCTTTATGAGCATTCTCTTGGGTGTGACGGACTCTGAGTCCCCGACCTTTAGAATCTGTCCCGTAGCCACATCCCTTATCAGGTATTTCGTCTTAAGCAAGCCTTCTCCCTCCGCGTCGATGAGGATCTGGGCAGTTGCACCCGGCACTACCGTTCCTTTACCAACCCTCAGTACTTGGACAGGCGTGATTGGCGGGAAGAAGTTGTCGCCTGGCTTGAATGGGTACGTGGGGTCGCGGAAGGCCTTGAGCACCGCGGTCTGGGCGGCGGAGTCGAAACTATCTAGGTAGAAGGGGCCATTGCTTATCCACATATGGCCGTGGTCCTCACCCCACGCTATGGCGGCGTCATACCTAGCCTGGGCGTTCTCAGCCGTCTCGAAGACCCTGTCGCCGAGCATGAAGTAGCTTGCAGGGAAGTATCCCTCGCTCTTCATGGTCTGGAGCATTGACATAACATCGTTCGCGTGCTCCGAGAGCACTAGATTTATCCATTTTACCCCCCTCGCCGAGGCTGATGCGCCTCCATAGGCGTATTTCTTCTCCTGGTAGTTGAGCCTGTCTGTCGCAGCTATGACCTCCCACGGAACCATTAGGGTCGGCCAGAGCTCCGCGAAGCTCGCTATGTATGCTGGCTCAAAGAACCAGTAGTCTATGTATACTTCAACCCTGTTGTCTGGAAGAACCCGTATCCCCTTAATCAGCTCTAGGGAGGCCTTAAGGAGAGATGAGATGGCCGGCTCTAAGGTTGACTTCTCCTCATCGAAGGCTAGGTCCATCCTCGTTGCTACATGGTAAAGTAGGTCGGCGAGCGAGATCTTTACGCCGTGGTGCCAGCTGCTTTGAAAGAATTTGGAGTAGTCGAATGTTACGACGCTTTTTGCTGTTGCGCCCCCCGCTGAGACCCATTTATCAGCCGCTGCATCCCAGATGTATGCGTCCCTGGGCACAGTTATCGATCCCGTAGGACCCGCAGTCTTTACCTCCCAGCTCCCTCTGAAAGGTATCGGCAAACCCGTGTAGGGGTGGGACCACGTGCTTGCATCCGCCGTGAGATAGGCTAAATCGACTGAGTAGACATCTACGAATCCGCCTGCAAGACCGACTTGCATCGGGTTCCAGGTAGTTCTGGTTGTCCATACCCAAAGGTGGCCTACAGTGAGATCAGACTTACCCCGCAGATACGCATTTCTCCATACAAGCATGGATCTAAGCCCAGCACCGAGGTCTTGGGACAAGCCTGTTAGCTCCTCACGCATGATGTATGAGTCGAGCCTAGTGGCGACCCATAGTCTAACAGAGTCAGTCAAAGCAAGCTCTAAGACCCTCCTCATCATCTGGTCTCTCTCCTGCTTTGAAGCGAACTCACCGCGGAACAGCTTCTGAGTCAATTGATCAAGCTCGTCGTTCTTGTACTGCCACCATCCCTCAACGGCCCATCCAGGCATATTTCCCTCCCAAGGAGCAGTAAAGGAACCAGGGTCGTTATCGTATTTCACGAGGCTTGTTTTCCCCCACCCCTCTGTGTAGAGCTGCCACTTGAATTCGGCAGGATCAGTGTCATAGACCGTCTCAATGGCTGGGCCGAACTCCATATACATCCTCTCAACCGTGAAGCCAGCCTTCTCGAGGTCTGAAGCGATGGCATCACCTATCTGCCGCCTCTCATCTTCAACTCTGATGATGAACTTTATAGTCACGGGCTTGCCCTGGTAGAACCACTTTCCACCGACCTTCTCGGCGCCTAGTGCACGCATCCTTTGGTCGATGATCTGCGTAGCATATGCTGGGTCATACCTAAAGTCATATTTGAGTATTAGATCTATGTTCGAGATATAGTCATAGTCCCACTGCGTCAAATATGTAACCATCGGTGCCCCGAACCCAGCGAAGAGTTCTCTGACGATGAAGTCCCTGTTGATCAGATAGTTCAACGCGAAACGGATCTCCCTATCCGTGAATGGGTTTAGTTCCCCAGCTGGGGCAGGGGCCGGGTTCAGGACTATAGAGTATAGCCCAGTCGGCGCCGAGACAAGTCTTAGCCCAGGCCTTCCGGCGATGGCCTTCGCCTGGGAGGGCCTGAGCCCGAAAATATATGCGTCGATCTCTTTACTCTCTACCGCCGCGCCTGCCAGGTCCAGAGGAACCCGCTTAAAGGTTATTGAGTCGGCAGCCGGCCCAGCCTTCGTATGCGGCGCAACATACTGGCCAAAAACCGGAGTCACTAGGCCCGACAACATCATCGTGACCGCCACAAACGCTGCAACGAAAAACAAGCTAGAACTTCGCTTCACCTTTTTCATCAACCTTCAAAAGGTTTCAACGGGGCATATAAGTCTTTTCGCAAGTACTCTTTGGCAGAAGAAGTGTTTAGGGGGCGGGGCAAGTTTTTATAACTTACTTCTGATGAAGTTAATGCTAGGCAGTTGGGGATATACACTCGCCTCCTTGTGAAGGCGGTTTCTCTCGTCGTGGTTTTACTGGGAGTTCTTTTCTTCATGGTGGTGATCCTAGGAGCTACCGGGGTTTCCGACAGGATCCTTGCCTCAATAGTCAACGAGGAGGTAAGACTCTATAGACAAAGCGTGGCCCCCCAGATAAAGGATCCGAAAGCGCTCGAGGAAGCGGTCACAAAGTTTAAGGAGGAGGCGATGAGGAGCTACGGACTCGACAGGCCATGGTATGAGAGGCTCCCAGACATGTTCCTGCGCGTCCTGAGGCTTGACCTCGGCAGGGCGAGACTTGCCCAGACGTTCGCGGGGAGTAACAAGATATCCGACATCATACTCGAGAGACTACCCAATACTGTAATTCTCGTTACTACCGCGCTCGCCATAAACTTCCTGATAGGGATCTTCCTCGGTGTAAAGGTAGCAGCTAAGCCTGGGACGAGGCTGGACAGAGTAACTTCGTTCCTCTCGGCGGTTAGCTACGCCGTCCCAACCTGGTGGCTCGGCATCATATTCATCCTAATCTTTGCATTCTATCTAAGACTCTTTCCCTATGGCGGCCTATATAGCTCTCCAGCGCCACAGGATCCGCTGTTAAGGGTTCTAGACGTTCTATGGCATGCCACTCTGCCGGTAAGCGTTTTGGTTCTGGTGAACGTTGGCCTGACCATATACGTCACGCGGACAATAGTGTTTAACATAGCACAGGAGGACTACGTGAACGTTGCGAGAATGAAGGGCTTGCCTGAGGGGCTCGTCAACAGGCGCTACATCATGAGAGTTGCCGCGCCTCCAATATTGACTAACGTGATTTTAGGTCTTGCAGGGTCTATAGGTGGAGCGATACTGACGGAGGCCGTGTTTAGCTGGCCGGGCATGGGCTCCCTCTTCTTCGAAGCCATCGTGCAGTCTGACGAGGTCTTGGTATTGTCATTGGTCTACATGTTTACCTTGGTGTATGTCTTGGCGAGATTCGTCTTAGAGGTCTTATATATGGTCGTAGACCCGCGGGTGAGAGTGTGAGCATGCAGTGTAACGAGAATCTCAGAATATTCTTCTCGACGTGGAGTGGGCGCGCGGGTCTTACTCTTCTCATAATTCTTACGGCGGTATCTCTCTACACACTCATTACAGTACCTATACCAGAGGTCTCTGCGCGGTGGAACGATCCACAGTATTGGGCTGACTACCCAAAGAATGCCCCACCAAGCTGGGTAAACCTGTTCTCGAGCCGGAAACTCCTCGAGACAATAGTCTTCCAAGAGAGGAATATCGAGATAGTAGGCAAAGGCAGGGCTGCGGAATTCTTAGTAAATTACGAATATGATGCGTTCCCAACCCATATAAGTCTGATTGTTTCAGGCCTAAAATACACGTCGAGGGCGCCTGTCCTCACGCTAAGCGTCGTTAGACCAGACGGGTACTCGATTGAAGTTGCTAGGGTTCCTGTGCCTCATCCGAGGCCTGACGAGCAGGCGCCTTATGTTAGATTCGCGCTTAAGCCCGAGAGAGTCTTGGTGAGCAGTAGTGACGAACTAGTAAGGGGGGTCTATGATTTATACAGAGATAGGTTTGGTGCCCAAGTAACTCCTACCAAGATTATGCAGGAGGGGCCTCAGAAGTATCTCTTTGGCGTACCACAAGGTGCCGAGATAAAGCCGCTGAAAGGCGTTTATCGATTCACACTTACCGCAACGCAGAATGAGGGCGCCTTATCGATAGAGTCGGTGCAGATAGTTCTTGGAGGTGAGACGTACGGGTTCATGGGGACTGACGTGATTGGCAGAGACCTAGCGCTAGGCCTGCTCTTGGGGTTCCCGATCTCTCTCTTCATAGGGGTGATAACTTCTGTGATAGTAACAGGGTTGGGCGCGGCGCTCGGACTTATCAGCGGCTACGCCGGGGGGATGATTGACAACATTATACAGAGATTCGCGGACTTCATAAACAATATACCAGTCCTCCCACTACTGATCTTCCTAGTGTTTAGCTTTGGGGCGAAACTTTGGATCATAATCGTAGCATTTGTGGCCTTCGGCTGGCCGGGCCTAGCAATTGTGACCAGATCAATAGTCCTCCAACTCAGAGAGTCGCAGTATGTGGAGTCTGCGCGGGCAATAGGGGCCTCAAACCTCAGGATACTGGCGAGGCACATCTTTCCGAGCATCGCCCCGTTCATACTGGCCCAAGTAATCTTCTTGACGCCGAGCTTCATATTGCTGGAGGCTGCGCTGAGCTTCCTAGGCCTTGGCGACCCGTCCCTCCCAACGTGGGGGCAGATACTCGAGCTTGGCTTCAGGAGTGCAGCCGTCTATCTCGGGTACTGGTGGTGGATACTCCCCCCAGGCATCCTCATAATAGTGACCGCTCTTACCTTTGTGATGATCTCGCTCGGCTTGGAGCCGGTGATTAATCCGCGTGTGAGGGCTGTGGGTCGGAGATGAGCGCGACGGGGATACTGAGGGTTGAGGAGCTAAGGGTGTACTACTCCACGCCAAAGGGGTACGTAAGGGCCGTTGACGACGTGTCCTTTAGCCTACACAGGGGGGAGAGCCTTGCGGTGGTGGGTGAGTCGGGGAGCGGCAAAACTACCTTGGGTCTGACGCTAATGAGGGCTCTCCCGAGGAACGCAAACATCGTTTCGGGGCGGATATTCCTGAACGACGAGGACACACTATCCCTGAGCGCCGAGGAATTTAGAAAAAAGTATAGCTGGAGTGTTATCTCTATGGTCTTCCAAGGCGCCATGAACTCGCTCAACCCAGTCCTCAAGGTGGGAGAGCAGGTGGCAGAGCCCCTTATCTATAAGGGAGGTCTCACCCGCGAAGAGGCGAAGAAGGTTGCCGAGGAGTTCATAGAGCTGGTTGGCATGCCTAGAGAGTTCTATAACCGGTATCCTCACGAGCTTAGCGGTGGTATGAGGCAGAGAATCGTGATTGCTATGGCGCTCGTTATGAAGCCGCAAATTCTCATACTCGACGAACCGACCTCGGCGCTAGATGTTACGATCCAAGCCCAGATAATCAATCTAGTAAAGGACCTAATAGATAGTCTGAAGCTCAGCGTTGTCTTCATCACACACGATGTGGCCCTCGCCAGCGATGTCTCTGACAGGATCGCCGTCATGTATGGTGGTCAGATTGTCGAGCTGGGTCTGCTTGAACAAGTTTTGGGCGACTATCCCATACACCCTTATACGGAGAAGCTCTTGGCCAGCCTCCCCCGACTCCGAGGGGATAATGTGCCGGAGTTCATACCTGGCCGGCCGCCTGATCTCGCATCCCCTCCGCCGGGCTGCAGGTTCCACCCGAGATGCCCCTACGCGTTTGATAAATGCCGTGTGGAGGACCCGCCACTCTTTAGACAGGATTCGGGGCATCTCGTGAAGTGCTGGCTGAGAGGGTGAGCAATATGGAGGAGATTCTACGGCTGGAGGGTGTTAAGAAGTATTATGAGGTGAGGAGGGGTCTTTTAGGTTCTCAGACTCTAAAGGCTCTTGACGGCGTCTCTCTTACGATAGGGAAGAAGGAGACGGTAGCTGTGGTAGGCGAGTCGGGCTGCGGCAAGTCCACCCTCGGCAGGGTCTCCATGCGGCTCCTTGAGCCAACCGATGGACGCATATACTTTAAGGGGGAAGAGATTACGGGACTCCCGGAGAGAGAGCTTCGGCACCGAAGCTTTAGAAGGAAGATGCAGATAGTGTTCCAAGATCCTTACTCGAGCATAAACCCCTTCATGAGGATTGGCGAGGTTCTTGCAGAGCCTCTTGAGATACATGGATTCCCGAGGAGCGAGATCAAGACCAGGATTCTGCAGGCGTTAGAAGATGTGAAGCTCTTCCCACCAGAGGAATTCGCTGAGAGGTATCCTCACGAGCTGAGCGGAGGCCAGAGGCAGAGGGTCAACATTGCGAGGGCGTTGATACTGGATCCCGAGTACATAGTCGCCGATGAGCCCGTCTCAATGATAGACGCCTCGAGTAGGGCTGAGATCCTCCTACTGCTCAAGAGTATTAGGGACAGTAGGGAGATGGGGATTCTATACATTACGCATGACATAGCGACTGCGCGCTACGTCTCCGAGAGAATAGCGGTGATGTATCTGGGCGAGGTAGTGGAGACCGGAGCCACCACGGCTGTGTTGAGGAGATCCATACACCCTTATACAGCGCTCCTCCTAAACAGCGTCCCAGAGCCCGATCCTTTTGGACGGAGAAAAAGGAGGTACGTGATTAAAGGCGAGCCACCGAGTCCACTGAATCCCCCAAGCGGCTGCAAGTTCCACACGCGATGCCCGATCGCCGTCGAGAAGTGTAAGACCGTGAGGCCCGTCTTGGTGGAGTATGAGTCAGGCCACTTCGCAGCGTGTCACCGGGCGGAGGAGATCATAGATGGCTCTGTAACGCTGACCCCTGGCACCGCTTAGCTCAGTCTCAGCATCACGTAGACTATCAGGCCTAGGGCAAGGCTGAGCGTCCACGCCGGGTAGGCTATCCGTCCGGTTTTTCTGTGGTGGGAGAGGCCTGCCGACCCTCTGAGGACCAGGCCCGTCAGGGCGTTGTATAGCACCAGCGGGACCGAGGCGATGGAGAGGCCTAAATGGATTATCAGCGCGGGCAGATAGATGTAGAGCCTGATGGGTTCTGGTCCGCGGTACTGCTCCGGCCCTAGTGTAGCCACTTTGAAGACGTATAGGATGAGGAATAGCGCGATCAGGACGAAGCTGGAGCCCATGAAGACGGCGTGCCTAGTTACGCGGCGTCTTCTTATTGAGTAGTAGCCGAGCTGTAGCAATATCAGTGTCACGAGATTTATGATTGCGATTATGTGGGGTAAAGTCATAGCAATGCTCTTTTCGACGGCGAAGACGTTCCCTTCACCTCCCACCGAGAGGGTGTAGCCTAATATCGTGTAGGCGACGAGGGTCACCGTAGCAGTCGATAATCCATACTTCAATCCGGAGAAGGGGGCGGTGGGCATCATATATATTCGTCAGCACGTGCTGGGCTAGTTATCGGTGGCGTGGGGTTTTGGAGCAGGGTACTAGGGCGGCGGGTCAGGCCAGGCGGGTGGCGCTTGTGACTGGCGCTTCGCGGGGAATTGGAAGGGCGATAGCGATTAAGCTCGGCTCCCTGGGACACAGAGTTGTCTGTAACTATGTTCAAAATAGGGAGAGGGCTGAGGAGGTAGTCTCCATCATCAGGAGCCTCGGGGGTGAGGCGATGGCGGTGAAGGCTGATGTCTCCTCCTTGAAAGAGGTAGAGGCTATGGTGGACGAGGCGGCCAGCACATTCGGCGGAGTCGACATATTGGTGAACAACGCGGGCCTGCTGATCCGTGGTGGCATCATGAGCGACCCCTCCATCCTCGATAGGATGATTGACGTTAATGTGAAGGGGGTGGTTTACTGCACCTCTGCATGCCTCAGGTACATGATTCCGAAGAAGTATGGCAGGATCATAAACATCGCCTCCATCGCAGCTCTAGGCACGACCTCCCGCGACACAACATACTACGCGATGACGAAGGGCGCGATAATCACTCTGACGAAGAGGCTCGCCTTTGAGCTTGGAGAATACGGGATTACAGTGAACGCCGTCGCCCCAGGCTTCACAGGGACCGACATGACCCTCAGCCGGCCGAGGGAGGAGCTTGAGAAAATCCTGAGGCATCTAGAGTCGATAACCGCCCTGAGAAGGATCGGCACCCCCGAGGACATCGCTGAGGTCGTTGCCTTTCTCGCCTCGGAGGGGGCAGGCTTCATTACCGGCCAGGTAATCAGCGTCGATGGAGGGAGGATGGATTTCTTCTCCAGGTCGGCGTAGCAGGATGCTATCCATAAATCTTGGAATCATCCAACAAGTGACGAGATGGTTGAAGCGATACTCCCCCTTCTCAACGTCCCAATACTGACCCCCCTGATAATTGCGACCGTCCTATCGCCACTAATCATCCTAGCTGCGAGGGGCCTGAAATATCCGAAGATCGTCGGGGTATATGTGACGGCCGTCTTTGCCTACGTCCTTTACGAAGCTTTGCGGCTGGTCCTGTCGGGGCCCACCTTCAGGGCTGCGGCAGGCCAGCAGGTCCTCTCCATGATATCGGCAGATGGAATAACTTACTACTTTACCACGATAGTGGTTGGAATAGCTTTGGCATCGTCGATCTACTCCCTCGCTTATGTGAAACAGAGGGTCGGCGAATTCTATGCGCTCTTATTAATGATGGTGCTTGGAATGGTTGGGGTCTTCTTTTCGTGGGACTTCGTCACATTTTTTGTCTTCTGGGAGCTGATGAGCATAACCTCGTACCTGCTAGTGGCCTTCAATTATAGGGAGTGGGAGGCCGTCGAGTCATCGCTAAAGTACCTGGTCATGAGTTCGACGGGGTCCGCCGCGCTGCTCTTCGGCCTCTCTCTTCTCTACGGCCTCTGCGGCACACTCGATTTTGCGGGACTCTCTAAGCTTCTCAGGTCGGGGGCTTTGACCGGAGAGGTGTGGAGCACGGTGGCTCTAGTCCTCATCCTGGGGGGGCTAGGCGTGAATATCGCGCTTGCTCCTTTCCACTACTGGCTACCCGATGCCCACCCAGCGGCTCCCAGCCCAATCAGCGCCATGCTGTCAGGCGTGGTTATCAAGACGGGGGTTTACGCCATGGTGAGAGTGGTGACGCTGTTCTATCCCGCCGAGCTGTATGGCTGGTCAATGCCACTGATGCTTCTCGCCTTGCTGACTATGACTATAGGTAACCTCCTCGCATCGCTCCAGTCAGACATAAAGAGGCTTCTAGCATTCAGCAGCATAGCAAACATAGGGTACATAGTGTTCGCCATCTCACTCTGGACGCCGCTCGCCTTAGCAGCCGCGCTGTTACACGTTCTTAACCATGCGCTAGCGAAGGGCCTCCTCTTCCTCGCCGCCGGATGCATGATCGAGGAGGGTGGGTCTAGGAGCCTCGACGATCTCGCCGGGATAGGTAGGAGGATGCCAATATCAGCGACGACCTACTCGATAGGGGCCTTCAGCCTCGCGGGAATCCCCGGACTTAACTGCTTTGTGAGCGAGTATGCAATAATACTCGCAGCCTTCAGAGCGGGGCAGCAGGTTGGGGCGGCTATCATGCTTATAAATGTCATAATAGGGGCGCTCTATCACCTTAGAGTAGTGCAGATACTCTTCCTGAAGCCCGAGACCGAGAAGTCGTCGCGCGGGAGGGAGGTTAGCCTCGCCATGCTGATGCCGGTGGTGAGTCTTGCGGCGCTATGCGTCGTGATAGGCGTCTACGCCTCACCATTCCTCGCCACAGTTCTGAGGCTGGCGTCCTAAGACTACGCGAAAACCGATCTAGAACTAATACGTCGTGAGCATCGGGGGCGGCTTGGTCGGAAATCCTTTAATTTCGACCTGAACGCTAGATTAGAGAGATGACCAAGAAGAAGTTGACGAAGGCTGAGGAGAGACGCGGACAATACAGGTCGGACTTAGTTAAGGGCGATGTACTGTTGAAGCTGAAGAATATTGGTCTTAAGATCGTGAAGGATCTGGAGGATGGTAAATGGCCGAGCCTCGATATACCTGTGAGGACAACAAAGAACATCATCTATGACCCCAATCTACGTCAATACGTGTTGGGTCCGAAGACGTCTGAGAGAACGGTGGGCAATATTAGGCATCTGAGGCCGTTTGCCCAGCTCGTTTGGGTCGCGAAGTTTGCCAAGCAGCTCCTAACCAACGGGAAGACATCAACGCTGAGGGACACCTACTACGTCGCGTTAGGCGAGGGGGTCGACTTTGAGTCTCAAGATGAGAGTGACGAGATTATAATGGAGCTGGAGAGCCTCATTAGGTACCCCCGGGAGGATATGAACATCTTTCCGGAGGAGAGGGCCTCAATCTACGGCGACCTAGTGATAGAGTATACAGTTCCAGGCTTCAGGGGGCAGAGGGTCGACCTGTCTGCACACCCCGATGGCTACTCGATCGGGCCCGCACTCACCACGTCAGAATTCGTCAGGTGTGGGGCTGAGCAGGTCTTCGTTATAGAGAAGGGCGCGGTTTTCAGCAGGTTTGTAGAGGAGAGGGCTGACAGGAAGTTCAAAGCGTTGCTGATACATACTGCTGGCCAGTCTCCGAGGAACTGTAGGAAGCTTATCAGGAGGCTGAGGGAGGAGCTTAACCTACCTGTCTACATATTCACCGACGCCGACCCCTACGGGGTCCACATAGCCAGCGTCCTGATACATGGCTCGGCCCTATCAGCGCATATAAGGGAGATAAACGTCCCCGACGCCATCTGGGCGGGGGTCTACGCCACAGACATCACGAAATACAAGCTCCCCGCTATGAGGCTGACGGAGGCTGACTTCAAGAGGCTTAGCGAGCTGGAGCAGGATCCGAGGTACACGGTTGATCCATGGAGAAGGGAGGTCCAATACTTTGGTAAGATAAAGAGGAAGGCGGAGCTCGAGGCCTTCTCGAGATATGGGCTCGAGTTCATCGTTAGGGACTTTCTGCCGCAGAGGCTGGCAGAGCTCCAGAAGCGTTGAAATCTCGGCGGCTCCCCAGTATATTTTAGGTGCTGGTCAGGTTCACGGGCGGGGAGGCGGCGGTTGTCGTCGAGACGTCGGGCAGTAAGGTGCTAGCAGTTGCCGACCTTCATCTCGGCTACGAGGTTGAACTCGCCAGGCAGGGAATACATCTTCCGAGCCAACTGCAAAACATCTCGGAGAGGCTTATCAGACTCATCGAGGATTATAAGCCCGACACCCTACTTCTGCTAGGCGATGTCAAGCACCGCGTAACCGGAGTCAGCTGGCGAGAGTCGCACCAAGTGACTGAGCTGCTTACCGCGATACGGGACTACGTTGGCAAGGTTATCATCACCCCGGGAAACCATGATGCGGGCGTCCTAGTCCTTGCCTCTGGGCTCGCGCGTGTGACCTCTGGGAGAGGCGCCCTACTAGGCGAGGTTTGGGCGTTTCACGGACACTGCTGGCCACCCCCCGAAGCTGCGGGGGCTAGGCTGATCCTGATGGGCCACACCCACCCCACCGTCTCATTCGCGCGGGGGCCCGGGTCCAAGAGGAGGGTCTTCCTATATGCGAGGGCCGAGAGGAGGGAGCTGGCGGGCCTGCTTGCCGAGAAGAGTGGGCGCGCAGCGCCAGCCCGACTCAAGGGTCAGGTGGGGCTGCTCGTGCTCCCACACTTTAACAACGCCCTACCAGGCATAGACGTCTCCCAGCTCTCTGGGGCAGGACGGGTCAGCCCTCTACTGAGGCCAGAGGCCTTCAACCTCCTCGACTCCACCATACTTCTGAGTGGGGGCGAGAACCTTGGGAAGGTGAGCTGGTACATCGAGGTGGGGGGCGTTGTCGAGTAGGGATGAGGCGCCACGTCTGCTTGCCGAGAGTGGCCGCGTGAAGCGCTACGTTTTCAGGCCGAGCGGGAGGGTAAAGTGGATAGTTGTGGGGCGGGAGAGGGACTACATAGTGCTGCCTGAGGCCCCCTACTGCAGCTGCGACGACTTCTACTTCAGGGTTCTCCACAGGCAGAAGCCCACGTGCTACCACCTACAGGCACAAGCCATAGCGCTCAGTGAGAAGTTCTACGAGGAGATCGAGGAGGAGGATGGATGGTACTACAGGCTCATGGAGGAGTGGCTGGGCGGCTAGCTTTCCAAACCCCTCCCAGCTGGCGGCGCAGCCATACTCTCAAACTCCTCCGGAATTGATTTAGACGTGGCGATTTCCCTGAAAACTAGAGCGCTAGGCCTAACGAACCTCTTCTTAGTCTCTATGTCCAGCTCGAAGAGCCCGAACCTCATACTGTAGCCCCTCGCCCACTCGAGGTTATCCGTGAGATTCCAGTGGAAGTATCCCCTTATGTCCACTCCCTCGCCTAGGGCCCTGTGGAGCTGGTATAGATGTGAGACTATGAAGCGCGGCCGAAGTCTGTCCTCCGCGTCCGCGACTCCGTTCTCCGTCACGTAGATGGGGAGCCTGTACCTTGAGTAGAGCCTCTTCAAAACCTCGTAGAGCCCTTCCGGGTAGATCTCCCAGCCGAAGTCGCTGACAGGCCTGCCGTCTCTTGAGTGGCCCCTCGGCGTACACCCATACCCGAACCCATCTAGTATCCTGAACCCTACCGGAGCCCTATCATCCTTCCTCACCACTATCCGGGTGTAATAGTTTAGTCCTATCCAGTCGAGCCGCCCCTTAATCTCGTCCTGCATCTCTCCCGAGACAAGTCCCCTAGCAGCCGCGTCGTAGGGGTATACGTTATGCTCGAAGCCAGCCTCGGCGGCCTGTGCGTCCTCCTCGCGGTGCGGCATCCAGTGGGCCACAGACTCGACTATGCCGATAGGCTTCTTAGAGAAGTTCTTGACGGCGTCGTAGGCTAGGGCGTGTGCCATGGCTAGGTTGCTTCTGGCTTTCTCGTAGGAGGGTATGTCGAGGTAGCCCGGTGGGAAGCCCGATCTATGTTGGAGGTAGCCGGCCTGCGCTACGACCTGCGGCTCGTTCATGGTGTACCACGCGTCCACTAGGTCGTCCAGATGGTAGGCAACGAAGCCAGCAAACTTCGCGAACTCTATGGGGCACCGATCGTCAAGCCAGCCGGCGGGGGCCCTATCTGGCCCGCGTTTTCTCACCGCTTTCGGGTCGTGAAGCCAGGTGGGCAGCGCCCAGTGGAATAGGTTTACTATGACGAAGCCTCTCCTAGACCTCCAGTCAGAGATTATCTCCCTGTAGCGCCTTAGAGCGTCCATCCTCGCGACATTCTCAAGCCGCTTGACGTGTTTCTTTTCGATCAGCAGCCTAGTCGGCCCTAGCCTCTTTTGCTCGACAGGCACCTCAATCCCCGTCGTGGGGCTCGGGAAGATCCTGGCCCACTCAACAGTTATCCAGGCCGCATCCATCCCGATGCTCCTCGCGTTAGAGTGGTCAAGCTGGTAGAGCCCCCAATACCCAGGCCCCTGCTCAGGCTGATCCCCGCTCACCACTCCACCCAAAATGTTCTCAGCATCCCTAAGCCAGATAGACCAGTCCGACTCAAACTCCGAGCCCGGCACACCCATCTCATGCTGAACCCCAACCGTCGAGAACCCAAACTTGAAGCCGTCCCCAAAGGAGAGCCGAGCCATGCCTACCCAAGCTACTTCCCCAGGCTTTTATCTCTTCACACACGGGCTACCCTCATGTCAGATAAGGTATATGAGTGCGGCGCAGGAATCCTGAGAACAAATGCCAGAGGGAGAGGAGGCAAGCTACCTCGACTTTATCGTTGTGGGGTTTGACGAGCAGGAGAGGATCCTAGTGTCGCCGACCTCGGGAATCGATCTAGGCGAGCTCGAGTCTCTTGTAGGCTCCGCGGTGTTCTACGAGGATTACAAGTCCTTCTTGTGGAGGGGGCGAGTAGTCGAGGTCCTTGGAGACGTGCTGGTAATCGTTTTCGGCGACGAGGGACAGGGTGGGGAGAACATCCCGCCGGGCCTCGGTCAAGGAAGCCTCGTAAGGATACCAGCCCAGACGGGCGTCCGCGGCTAGGTTCCTCCACGATGCAAGAACCAATTTATAATGCCGGCATAATGCTAGGTATTGTGATGGATACCTCTCCTGGATATCGTGTAGAGCGGGATACGATGGGGGAGATGATGGTCCCCCAGACTGCCTATTACGGTGCTCAGACTGCACGAGCCCTTGAAAACTTCAGGTTCTCTGGCCTCAGGATGCCTCGTCAGTTCATTCACGCTCTCGGCCTCATCAAGGCTGGAGCGGCTAAAGCAAACATGGAGCTCGGACTTCTACCGAGACACATAGGTGAGGCCATCTACATGGCTGCGCTCGAAGTTGCTGAGGGTCTACATGACGATCAGTTCGTGGTAGACGTGTTTCAGACCGGATCAGGCACCTCGACTAACATGAACGCTAACGAGGTGATAGCTAATAGGGCTGCGGAGATAATTGGAGGTAAGAGGGGCGACAAAGGCCTAGTGCACCCCAACGACCACGTAAACATGTGCCAATCGACCAACGACGTGATACCTACTGCAATCAGGGTGGCTGCGGCAAGCGCAGTCTACAAGACACTCCTCAAGAAGCTAGACCTCCTAGCCAGCACGCTTGAGCTGAAGTCGCAGGAGTTTAGGGATGTAGTTAAGAGTGGTAGGACGCATTTGCAGGATGCCCTACCTGTGACCCTAGGCCAAGAGTTTAGCGGGTACGCCGAGATGATCAGGAAGGCGGTCTTGCGGGTCAGAAGAGCCGCGGAGGCCCTCCTCGAGCTTCCCATAGGGGGAACCGCGGTGGGTACGGGCCTAAACGCGCATCCAGAGTTTGCTCCCAGAGTAGTTAAGTTCCTCTCCGAGAGGACTGACATACCATTTGTGACTGCTAGGAACAGGTTTGAGGCTATGGGTACGCAGGATGCTTGCGTAGAGGTTAGCGGGGCCCTGAGGGTTGTCGCGGGGAGCATCCTAAAAATATGCAACGATCTAAGATTATTGTCTTCCGGGCCGGTAACCGGTTTCGGCGAGATTGAGATACCAGCCGTCCAGCCGGGCTCGAGCATCATGCCCGGCAAGGTTAACCCAGTAATTTTGGAGGCCTCGATGCTAGCTGCATGCATGGTTATCGGCTACGATGCTGCCATCTTCGAGGCCTCGAGGCTTGGGGAGCTCGAGCTGAACATGGGGAACCCGTTGATAGCCTACTGCCTGATCGGCTCGATTGAGCTGTTGAGCAACACGGCGTCGGCTCTCTCCGAGAAGGTCGTCCCAGGGATCACGGCTAACAGGGAGAGGTGTCTGCTCTATGCAGAGAGCAGCCCCTCCATCATCACCGTCCTAGCACCCCTGATAGGCTACGATAGGGCCGCGGAGGTGGCGAAGAGGGCTCTTGCTGAGAGGCGGCCAATAAAGGATATCGTGGTCGAGCTCGGATATTTAAGCAGGGAGAAGGTTGAGAAGGTCTTTAACGTCCGTCGGATGACCGAGGGCGGGATACCTGCCCGTGAGGCTTAGGCCCTAGCTAATGAGCAGCGGCTCGGGCTCTATTGGCTCTAGCCTCATCAAGGCCTCCAGCCTCGACATCGCGTAGCTCCTAATCTCTTTGGCTGAGGGCAGGTCACCAACTATTTCCCCGCTCTTTATCAGGGGCTTCAGGAGAGGCTCGACCGTTCCGCCACACTTAGGGCAGCGCTCCAACTTTTTATGGCGCGGCACAACCACGTCGTGGAAATGGTCGCACCGGTATACTTGCTTCGCCGAGGGGAGCTTGCCCCTCTTCGAGACCGGTTTCCCCTCAACCTCGACAATATCTAGTGCGAGGTCTATGGAGGGTGGGAAGGCTATGGTCGTCCCGACGCCGAAGCCGTCGGCGACGCTGCACAGCTCCTCCACCTCCTCCTCCCCCAGCCCGCCGCTAACGTAAATCTTCACGTGCGGATAACCGTTTATGTTGAGCAGCCACCTAACCTCTTGGACTATCTTTCTCATATCGCCCCTCCTCGAAGAGGGTGTGTCCAGCCTTACACCATGGAGTCTCTGTCCAAGAGTCTTAGCTGCAAGCAGAGCCTCCTCCCTCTCGTCGAGGAAGGTGTCACAAAGGGCGATTCGAGGCACCTCTTCTGGCATGAACTTGTCAAACGAGAGCCAGGCCCTAGCTTGGTCTCCGAAGACTATTATGAGTGCGTGCGGCATTGTGCCGACCGGCCTCTCCCCTATCATCTCGGCACCAATCACGTTAGAGACCGCGTCACATCCACCGATGTAGGCGGCCCTGTCGATGGCTGGAGCAACCGCGGGATGGACACATCTGATGCCAAAGAAGATGAGGGTCTTCCCCCAACACCTCATTCTTACTCGCGCTGATTTGGTCGCAACGCTTGAGCCATGCCTTAAGACGCCTAAGAGGGCTGATTCGTGGACGCCGAAGGCCCCGTAGGCCCCCGACACTTCCATCACAGGCTCATAAACCCTGAAGATCTCGCCCTCACGCATCGAATATAGGTCGACGGCCCGGCCCTCCAAGAGGGCGGCCACCTCCTCGACCCCCGCTAGAACCCCCCACCTGTAGCCCTCAGGCAAACTATATGCGTGCACATCAGCGACCACAGACTTGCTCGCGAGCCCCTCCCACTCCAGTATCTCTCTAGATCTCACGAAGTAGACGTCGGTGACGGCTCCGCTCAGGATGTCTTGGACTGAGGCTGCGTAGATCCTCGGATCCTTCAAATCTCCGTCAAGGATTCTTCCACGCATCTTGGATAAAAACTCTGAACCGTGACGATTGACGTGCCTGTATCTGGCCAAAGGTGGCATAGATAGTTGCGCAGGAAAAACTCGCGCTATGCTTTGCGTTCGGATGGAAATAAAGGGCTTATATGTCGCCACACTATGCATCCCCGCATGGAGAATGCCGCGTTACCGCCTCACAATCAGGAGAGCCTTCGGCGACCTATCACTCGAGACTGAGCGGCTCGAGGAGCTGGTGGAGAGCGCGGATAAGCTCGTTTCAGCCGCAAAGATGATTGAGAGTAGGGTAGGTGAGACGGAACAGCCGCGAGGCCAGACGGAGGGCACCGCAGGTACAGTGAGAAAAAGGAGGGGCAGGTCCGAGGCCGCCCTAGCGCTTGACGCTATAGAGAGACTCTTGATACCTTCTGGCTTCTTCTCGACGCCGAGGACGACGGCGGAGGTCCGGCTTAAGATCGCCGAGGCTACAGGACTCAAGCTTCAGAGCAGGAAGGTCAGCCAGGCCCTCGGCTACCTATACAACCAAAAGAGGCTGACTAGGGTCGGACAGAGAGGAAACTATAGATGGCTCAAGAAGTAGTCAAGCGGTCCCATAAATGAACCTGTCTAGGTGTCTGATCCTCTTAGCGGGATGGGGGTGTGTGCTGAAGATTTCGCTCAGAGCGCTAACCTTCGCCCTCCTTAATTCCTCAACCACCCTATCCACATCAACGTATGGGTCAATGGCGTGCTCGGGGTCAGAAATGAAGAACATCTTAAGCTGCCCTGCGTGTGTTCTCTCGGCTGGCCTGATCCTCCCGGCCGCGGCCATTATCCTAACCAACGCCCTCTGAAGCCTCCGCGCACCATCAGGGACCACCAGTGCCGCGTGGCTGTCTGCATAATACTCCCTGAGCCGGCTCATGAGGAAGACGAAGAGGTTGAAGATGAAGCTTAGAACGATCAGGCCTATTCCGATTAGGACCGGGGCCGCGCCCCCACCATTTCTCCTAGAACCGCCCAGGAGGCCGGACATGTACAGGGTGTAGCCGAGGTAGTAAATTATAGCTGGTATCAGGCTTATCATCAGCATTACAACCACATCCCTATGCTTCAGATGGCCCACCTCATGGGCTATCACGGCCTCCAGCTCGTCCCTCGGAAGCCTGTCGAGCAGGCCTCTAGTGACGGCCACCATAGGACCAGTTAGGGGACTGCCGTAGGCGAAGGCGTTCGGCAGATTAATCTCCGCAATCATGACCTTCGGATTTGCCCTCATGCCGCTCCTCACGGCCACCTGCTCAACCATCTGATGGAGCCAGAAGTAGCTGGATGGGTCGGCAGGCCTCACGCGATAAAACGCATTTATCAAGTATGGTCCCAGCAGCCACTGAAGTATGTTTATCATGATTACGAAGCCCACCACTCCGTAAATGTAGAAGGAGGGTAGGCCGAGATAGAGTATAAGGGCTGTCAAGAGAAGTGAGGCGGTCCCTACGACTGCCAGCCAGACAGCAAACATACTGATCCTGAGGCCGATTAGCGATAGTCTTGGCTGCATAACCATGGCTAAACCACCATCCTAGAGTAATATTTGGGGGGGGAGATTATAAACCTAACCATTCATTAAAATCCTTCATCAAATCATTATAATATTAAAGGCACTCGTATCGCTTCGCGCAGATATTCACCACACTCTTGCTAAATTATGACTCTCTCCTTCCTCTCCTCTCTCGGCCTAACCTTCAAGACACCATAATGTATAGCACAGGAGATGCAGAGGTTCTCCGTGACAACATTGCCCGATACATAGGCCCCCATCTTCTTAAGCTCCCTCAAGAGCTCACCGCGGACAGGCGATAAGCGTCGCGTCACTCGCTGGATCTTGCTTCGAGGAACGAGGGCGCCACAGTTGTCGCATTGCACCATCTGCTCAGAGCCTTTCTGCCCCTTAGCCCTACCCCTGTTCTTTCTCTTGACCGGCATGGTACAACCATCGTATCCCTGTGTTGGAGAGTAATATAAGTTTAGGGGCGACAAAAACTCAGCCTGACCCCGACCCTCTCTCCTTCTTAAGCTTTAGAAACGTCTCAAAGGCCCTCAAAATTTCTTCCTGGACGGGGTCCACGGACCCTGGCCTGGTCTTTCTTATCCAGTATAGGGCCTCGTCGCTCGTAAGCCCCTTCTTGTACATTACGTAAGCCGCTACAACTGTGCCGGATCTACCTTGGCCCGCGGCGCAGTGCACCAAGACTTTTCGACCCTGGGACAATGCGTCATCGATGAACTCTATGGCCCTCTGGATGTCTTGGAGATAGGGGGGATGATGGTCTGGGACTGGGATATGCTCGTAAAGGATGTCTAATCCCTCGAGGAAGTAAGGCGGTATTCTATCCTCGGTCAAGGAGAGTATCGCACTGATGCCGCTCTGGAGGAGCCACTGTATCTGGCTCCTAGTTACAGGCCTTCCCGATACAGCGAGGTCCTCTAAGACCCATCCGAAGTTGAAGGGCTTCTCGGAAAAGAGCGCCATGAGCCGACGCATGAAGTCTCCCGAGCCAGCCACGATAGAATTATGGAAAGGGCGCGCTATATGACTTCGCTGATGCAGCTAATGTAGATATATGTTGCCGACCGGGAGCTATTTTCTTGGGGGTGTGTTGATTAGGGAGGTCTCGCTGGTCATAGGCCCCTCTTCCCCTGAGATAGGGAGTGGGCTTGCACAGCGTTTAGGAATCGCGCCCCTAAGAGTAGAGCATAAAATTTTCCCCGACGGCGAGTCCTATTTCAGGTTCACCGAGAGGCCTCTCGAGACCGTGATACTTGTGCAGGGAACCCATCCTCCCCAAGATCACCACATACAGCAGCTGCTACTCATGGCCGCAGGGCTGGAGGATGCTGGTGCAAGACGGATTATCGCGGTTGTTCCTTACCTAGCGTACGCGAGGCAGGACAAGGCGTTCCTAGAGGGCGAGGTAGTCAGCCTCTCGGTCCTGCTGGAACTTATGAAGACGGTTGGTGTGGGGGATCTCGTCACGGTTAACCCACACGCGCCGTGGGCCTTAAGCGCGGGCCCCCTTAGGGCCTATTCCCTGAGCGCAGCTCGCCTATTGGCCAGGGTTCTCGTCGAGAGGGGGTGGATGGGGCGCTACATCGTATCACCCGGAAAAAAGGGGGCTGAGCTCGCTTCGGAAATGGCCGAGGTGGTTGGGGGTGAGCCTATCAAGGCCGAGACGCGGCGAGACCCATACACAGGTGAGGTGGAGGTGACTCTAGACGCCGAGCGCTCCTTTAGTGGAGCGGATGTCGTGGTTATTGATGACGTCGTAAGCACGGGGACGACTATGAGCCGCCTAATCGCACATCTCAGGGGTCGCGGCGCTAGGAGAATCTATGCATGCTGCATTCACGGGCTATTCGTGGGTGGCGCGGACGAGAAGATCTCTAGAGCAGGGTCTAGCCACATCATAGCGACAAACACTGTACCCGGCAGGTACTCCGAGGTTGATGTCTCACCAATCCTAGCTGAGTGTATAGCAGAGATCACCAGATGACCACACTCATCGCTCAGCTCTCGGGAGAGCATCCCGCTCTAGCCTATAGCGAGCTCCAGTCCATCCTCCACATCTTAGGCGTCACCAGCACTATTGAGAGGCCACACTCTAGACTCGCCCTCTTTAATGCCAATATGGATGCGGGGGCCCAACTAGTGAGCAGGGCTGCATACGTAAAGGTGGTCGCAGAATGCGTTTTATCGGCGTCTTTAAGCGATGTCGGTGTTAGGGGGGATCCTGGGTGGTCCGAGCTGCTTGCCCGAGCGGAATCCTTCGCTGTTCGGGCTGTGAGGATGGGGGACGCACCCATCAGCAGCATGATGGCTGAAAAGCTGGTCGGAGCCTTGATAAAGGGGGAGTATCCCCACCTAAGGGTCAACCTTTCCAGCCCTAGCCTCTGGGTTGTCGCCTTCATAACCCGCGACCAGCTCTACGCAGGCCCAATCGTTTCGAGAATAGACTCCAAAGGCTTTGAGGAGAGGAGGCCTGGGAGACGACCCTTCAGACACCCCTCAGCGATGATGCCGAGGCTTGCACGCTGCATGGTCAACCTCGCGAGAGTGAGGCCTGGCGGATGGATAATCGACCCCTTTGCCGGTACGGGCTCCATACCTATTGAGGCGGCCTTGCTGGGCTACAATTTAGTTGCGATCGAGCTCAAGAGTTGGATAGCGAGGGGGTGTCTCCGCAACTTAAAGCATTTCGGCCTCGAAAACTCTACCCAAGTTATCTGCGGCGACGCGACAAGACCACCACTTAGAGGTAGAGTGGATGCAGCCGTGACCGACCCGCCTTACGGGAGATCAACCCAGCTAGGAGGCAGGGAGTTACATGACCTTTACTTGGAGGCGTTTGAAGCATTGGTAAACCTTCTCCCCAAGGGAGGCCGGGTCGTGACCGCACTACCCAAGGAGAGATTCGCGCCAGAAATACTCAGCTATGTAGGGCTCAGGATAATTGAGACACACCCCATCCGTGTCCACTCAGGACTAACGCGTATAGTCTGTGTAGGCGCGACTTAAGGGGGATGTGGTTCCGTCAATCGGCTGGAACTAAAGACCCGTCAATAAGACAACATGATTTAAGTTATGCTGTCATATCAACACCTTTTTGCATCCACATATGGTGTTAATACATGGATCCGTGATGTTTCCCGTAAGAATGCTTATTAATGAGTTTAGATCCCAACTAGCTGCAGAAGTGGCTTGCATATAGAGGTAGAAAGCCGTCTCCAGAAACTCTCCGAAATGCTCGCGCAGAGCTGGAGACTAGCTCGTAGCCCAAGGATGAGGGCCATTCTACGGGTCCAGCAGGAGGCGTGCGACGCCATGCGCGCATACCTAAAATCCGAGCACTTCTTTGAGCTGCTCCCACCAATCATCGGCCCCGTGACCGATCCGGGGATCCGGGGAGCCAAGCAAGTAACCATTGACTACTATGGCCGCGAATACAAGATCATGAGCAGCGCTATTCTCTACAAGCAGGCGGC
Organism: Candidatus Caldarchaeales archaeon; assembly: GCA_032249095.1. Taxonomy (GTDB): domain Archaea; phylum Thermoproteota; class Nitrososphaeria_A; order Caldarchaeales; family Calditenuaceae; genus HRBIN02. The sequence goes on from JAVVGN010000018.1 coordinate 25,710, forward strand.
CGTGAGCGGTCTCGGCAGGATATTTTTCATGTCTCCAAACATTAGGCTAGAGCCCTTAGACTCAGCCTTAACTGGGCGCCATCTAACCGAGTTCGTGCAACTTGACCTCGAGATAGCTAATGCGACCTATTACGACGCCATGAAGGTCGCAGAAAACCTACTCTGCACGGCAATAGACACGGTCAGAGACGTGTGCGCAAAAGAGCTGGAGATGCTCGGGAGGAGTCTGCCTTCCTTCAAACCTCCCTTCAGGAAAATGACCTACGACGAGACCGTCGAGTCTTTGGCGAGGCATGGCGTAAAGCTGCGCTATGGTGTCGAGGTTCCCTGGGAGGCTGAGCATTTTCTCTCTAAGCTTATGGGAGAACCCTTCTTCATCATCGATTATCCGAGAGGTGCAAGAGGTTTTTATGATAGGGAGGATGATGAGAGGCCAGGCATCTTGAGGGATTTCGACCTCCTCTATCCCGAGGGGTATGGCGAGGCGGCGTCGGGGGCCGAGAGGGAGTATAGGCATGAGAAGGTTCTTGCCAGGATGAGGGAGAGTGGCGAGGACCCGAGGAAATATGAATGGTACCTGAAGATGCTTAAGGAGGGTATAACGCCTAGCGCTGGCTTCGGCATCGGCATAGAGAGACTCACGCGCTATCTATGCGGCCTAGAGACCGTCGTAGAGGCGAGACTGTTTCCCAAGGTGGCCGGAATATACTCTCCTTAAACGGTGACTTGGGTGTGGTGGTTTACTATTGAATCGCTGTTCTCGCGCGCCTTCTCCAAAGCCCTTCTAGGAATCGTCGGCCTCTCCTCGTTTTTTGAGGACTTAAGAGAGGCTTGGTCCAGCTACCCCTACAAAGAGATAATCCGGCGGGCGAGGAAGGGGGTGGACGCGGTCTATCCACAGGGAAGGTTCTGGCCGGCTTTGATGGCTGTGAAGGGGGCTGCAGTCGTCGAGCAGCCGAGAAGATTCGCGACGCTGGACGACATCCTCCTTCTACCACCCGCATTCACACCGCTGAGGCTGAAGAAAATGTCTGAGATCCTGCGCGAGCCTAACTACACTGACGTTGATCTCGGAACAGAGTTCGGTGGGTTCAGGGCCTCCATGCCTCTGATGGTGGCGTCGATGGGGTCCGTCCAAGTGGCTAATAGCGTTTCACTCGAGATTGCAAAGGCTGCGGGCCGTCTTGGCGTTCCAATGGGGGTCGGGGAGAATGTGGCGACTATGTGGGGCTATTCAAAGAGGATCAGGAGTAACCAACCGTGCTTCAAAGAGAGGGTCATGACGTATCTTGAGGCTACGGAGGGAGGGGTGGGAGGTATAGTAATCCAGCAGAGCGTCGAGGACGCCTACAACGAGCTATGGAACCTGGTCTACTCAGACCCTGATGTTGAGCCCTATATCGAGAAGGGGGCAGTGGGTTTTGAGGTAAAGATTGGGCAGGGAGCAAAACCGGGCCTCGGCGGAGAGGCTAGGGTACCTCTCAAAGAGGCCGAGAGGCTGAGAGACAAGTACCATATTCCCGAGGTTTCCGAGATGGAGGGTGGCGGATACGTGACTAGACACTCTGCGCCTGGGACATACACGCCTGATATTCTTAGAGGGATGGTGAGGATGATGCGTAACAACTATCCGCGGTGCCGCCTCTGGATAAAGCTCGGGCCCTTCCGCGACCTCCCCCAAGTACTCCGCATACTCCTCGAGGAGAGGGTGGACGCGGTCTGGATAGACGGCAAGGAAGGAGGCACAGGAATGAGCCCACTGGCCTCGATGAAACACCTAGGCCTGCCGCTCCTAGCTGCGCTCTGCAGCATCGTCGAGTTCCTAGCGAATCGGGAGAGTGGGACGAGTCTGCTCGCAGCGGGACGGCTTTATGATGGCGGCCACCTGGTCAAGTGTCTGTGTCTCGGGCTCGACGGCATGGTTGTGGGGAGGCCTATGGTAATATCTGCATGGGCCGCGGGTGCAAGAGGCGTGGAGAACTATGTTAGGACGGTCGAGGTGGAGGCCAAGATGCTGATCTCGGCCCTCGGTAAATACAGCGTCAAGGAGCTCGGCCCCGAAGATTTAGGCTGCTTGGACCAGGAGCTTGCGGAGAGGCTCCGTATAAGGTATGTTTATGGATGATGGCTAGAGGGCTATAACTTCCCGAGAGCTATAGCCCCGCGAGAAAGGCTTGACGCAGATGCTCGTCTGCTTCCTCGGGACCAGTGGAGGGATGCCGACGCCGAAACGCGCCCTACCAGCAGTCGCTGTAAGGTTTGCGGGAGAGCTGCTTCTCTTTGACTGCGGCGAGTCAACCCAACGGCAACTCCTTGCCTCGGGCCTAGGCTTCCCGAGCGAGTTCAGGGTCTTCTTGACGCACAGCCACGCGGATCACATTCTCGGAGTCCCGGGAGTCCTATACACGCTGGATATGCTTGGTAGAGAGGCTCCTGTCAAAATATATGCGCCGAGAGACTCCTGCGATATCGTCAAGCAACTTCTCGAGGTACTAAACACAAGACTAGGCTTCGCAGTCGAGCTCCACGAAGCATCGCCAGGACCAGTCTACCGCGGCAGATCTTTTGGGGTTGAGGCCGCTTGGGCAAAACACTCGGTCGAGAGCCTCTGCTACAGACTTGTGGAGAACGACCGGCCCGGAAAGATGCGTGTCCAGTACCTCGAGAAGGTTGGCCTCCCCAGGGGCCCCCTCTGGGGAAGGCTCCAGCGGGGCGAGACGGTCAATTTCAGAGGCTTGGTGATAAGGCCCGAGGAGGCCGTTGACCCGCCTAGACCTGGTAGGAAGATCGTCTACACGGGCGATACTAGCCCTTCCGATCAGCTTGCCAAGTTTGCTGAAGGAGCGGACCTACTCATACATGATGCCACATTTGACCAAACCCTCGCAAAGCGATCCGAGCAGGAGGGGCACAGCACCGCCGCCTCAGCTGCGGAGATCGCGCTGAAAGCCAGGGTAAAGATGCTGGCCCTATTCCACATAAGCCCGAGGTATCATGGGAGGGAGGAGATCCTGCTTAACGAGGCCAGGAAAATCTTCCCCGCCACCATTCTACCGAACGACCTGGAAACGCTCGAGATTCCTTATCCGGAGCGGGGTCTGAGCGTATAGATCGTTGGAGGCCAGCTCGACAGGTCAATCCAGCTAGTCAAAACATCGTCCAGTAGATAATGCCTAAGGGACCTGGGCTCGCCACCGTCGCTCTTTCGAGCTAAGCTGAAGTCCTCCCTAACAACCAGCATCCTCTCCTCCTCGTCAGGGGCTTCAACACTTATCTCCTCGCCTGGCCTCACTGCCACCGCAGTTACGCCGGGTGGGACAGAGCCTAGACCCCTCCACACCAAGATAAGCCATCGCGACTCCCCAGCCTCGACCAAGTCTAGGACCCCCTCAGTAGACGACGTGGTACCGGGCCCGCGCATCCCCACTTTCGTCGCACCACACCTCCTACACCTCCAAGCCTCGACGACCTTGATCATCTCCTCACCGCGCCCCACGTTAACAACCCCTAAGTACTTTAGGTCGTGATTGCAGCCACCCTGCTTCAAGGCTCCTACTCCTCTTGCTCGAGGATCTCGACCCTGCAACGGGCCAGCCGCTTAAACTCTAGAGCGTCTTCCTTAGACCCCACTATTGCCCCATAATGCATGGGTATCGCGACGGCCGGATTAATCGTATTTGCAGCCTGAGCTGCCTCGGAGGCTGTCATAACGTATGTGCCGCTGACGGGCAGCAGCGCAACATCGATGCTTCCAAGATTCTTCATCTCAGGTATAAAGTCTGTGTCGCCCGCATGATACACCCTCGTGCCAGCTATCTCGACCACGTATCCTACTCCACCGTACTCGGGGGGATGATACACTACCCCGGGCGCCCTAAACTTGTTGATGTTGTATGCTGGAACTACCCTGTACTTCACCTCCGAGACAGCCCCCTCATCACCAGGCTTGACTAGAACGTACTCTTTATGCTGGATATCCTTAAGACCCTTCATACAGTTCTTTGAGGCCACTATGACTGTCTTCTGTCTTGAGGAGAACTTCGCAATATCCTGGGGCGAGAGATGGTCGAAGTGGTCATGAGTTATGAATATTATGGATGCGGGCCTCTGTGCCCTTGTTTTGACGGAATACGGATCGAAGACAAGCTCGTGCCCTGCTCCGGTGATCCTGAAACCGGCGTGACCAAGCCAGCTAATTTGTAGGCCCTTATACTCGAGCATCCCCCTCCTAATCTCTTCCACTCTTATATAAGTGGTTTTGGATATCCGTACAGCTTTAGTTGTCCTTTTCCCCTGAATATGACCTCGTTGCTCCAGATAGTGTCCAAATAACGGGTTTATATAGCTGGGGCTCTCCTGAAATAACCTCGCGAGTAGAAATAGACGCCCCAAGACAGTATTTAAAGCCTTATTTGGACATGCCTTGTGGCCTAATTCCTATGGTTCGATTTTCCCCTCTCCGTCTGGTGCCCG
>JAVVGN010000019.1:0-25420 GCA_032249095.1 Candidatus Caldarchaeales archaeon
ATACAAGACACATCAACCGGCCTTTAAATATAACGCCTTATTTGGACACTATCTGATGGTTAGTGTCAGTGTCTCGAGTGCATGTCTAGCCTTTGTTTTGTGTAGTGGGTCCCCCTATCCCTGTCCCATAGGCCGAAATAGTTCCTGACCCTACGCCAAGACGACCACTCCGCATAGGTAAAGACCTCCACAAGAGCCTCCAAGGCCGAAGATCTACCACCTACCCCCAACACCTCAACGAGTCCATTGTAGGCCAGATACCTCCTACCAGCCTCCCCAGCAATCATCCTAGCCATCTCCTCCATCTGCTTCTCCATGGAGGAGATTGCTGGCTTCAGAACCTCCTTCTCAGCCTCAGACAAAGCCCTGTATTTATTTAGTAGTTGCTGATGGGTCTTTGTAAGAGACCTGTGGGCCAGAATCATCCTCCTCAAGACTAGGAAGTCTTCGGTAACCCTCCTAAACCACCTCTCCTCAATACTCATCAATGCCCTTATGTCTCCCCTAGCGCTCTTCGGCAGCCTGAGTTCTCCGCGTACCTTATTGAGCAGTGTAAGCCTTCTGAGATAATAGACCTCTACCCCCTCCTTAGTAGTTCTATAGCACCATCCGTATGCTGGACGGGTAATGTGTCTATGAATAGCTTGTCTCCGGGCCCAGCCGGAACCTAGCCGAAGCCGTCGGTGTGTTTGAAAGCTGTTCCGTCAGTCGTATATGTTATCCTGTATCTCTCCTTATTCTTCTTAGTCTTATGGACATCGGCATAGAACTTCAATATCCCTGCACCCCCTTATTCTGTGTCTTTACTCGTATTGCCTAGCTATCAACTGGAATCTCTCCACCATCCCCCTCCATCCCCATCACCCGTTCGGGTAAGACCCTCCACCGGCCCCACATATAAAGAGTGGTGGCCCCAACACACGGCAACGTACCAATACAGCTAGACCTATGGGAAAACGAGGTAATATTTAGGGGAAAAGGACAAACAACACTATACGGATATCCTAAACCAGAAACATAGAATTCATATTAGCTCTTAACCCATTTATGTCCCCATTTATAATAAGTTTCTATCGTGGTCGGGATAGTGTATATATCTGTCTTTGCCGCACCGTATCCTGACAAGCTGCAAAGCAGAAGGGCCGAGAGTGTGCGTGCTGTCACACTTTTATTTAGGGAGCCGATGCGATATTAGCGGACTTTGAGCACGCAGCAGCCGGTCAGACCGCTCAGTGTAATTAAGAGCAACTTCGCCAAGACGGTGAAGGTTAGGCTGAAGAACGACATAGTGTATGTTGGGACGCTGGTGGAGGCTGACAACTACATGAACCTCGTGATAAACAGGGGTGTGGAGTACTTCAACGAGGTAAAGAGGGCGAGCTACCCATACATCTTGGTTAGGGGCAATAACATCCTTTACATCCAGCTGGACTACTCCGAGTAAACCGTTGCATGGGTAGATTCGTTTTAAATACAGGCGCATCACTGCGGTAATTGATGCGCATCGTCTTCGAGAGGCTTAAGGCGACGCCTGTGGGGAGACAGTACGTCGAGCTCGTCGAGAGGAAGGGGCTCGGCCACCCCGACTACATCATCGACTCCGTATGCGAGTCCGCCAGCATCGCTCTCTCGAGATACTATCTTGAGCACTTCAACAGGCTATACCACTACAACCTCGACAAGGGGCTCCTAGTTGGCGGTAGGGCCACAGCGAGGCTGGGTGGCGGCTCCCTCGATGAGCCTATCCAAATAATAATAGCTGGGCGGGCTACCAAAACAGTCAGGACGCCGACAGGGGTGCACGAGGTCCCTGTCGAGAGGCTTGTCAGCGAGTCTGTCAAGAACTTCATTCAGAATAACTTCCGCTTCCTCGACCCGGAGAAACACATAGTTACCGAGTGCAGGATCAGGGCCGGGAGCCCAGACCTGGTAGCGATAGTCGACAACCTCTCTCAAGGCGTGCCACTCTCAAACGACACCTCATTTGGCGTGGGATACGCGCCCTTCACGACACTTGAGCAGATAGTATATGCTGTCGAGCGAGAGGTGAACAGCCGCTCGTTTAAGCAGAGTGTCCCTGAGAGCGGTGAGGACTGCAAGGTCATGGGTGTTAGGAGGGGGAACAAGATTCACCTAACAGTCGCGGACGGCATAGTCGCCCATTTGACGCCCGATCTCGACCACTATATTTCGGTGAGGGAGGAGATTAGGGATAGGATCTACGATCTGGCGGTGAAGTTGTCTGATAACATGGAGGTGCGTGTCGACCTGAACACCGGCGACATAATAAGGCAGGGAGACCTGGAGAGAAGCAGCATCTACCTCACGGTTACAGGAACATCCGCCGAGCACGGCGACGACGGAAACACCGGGAGGGGTAACAGGGCCTCTGGCCTAATAACGCCTTGCCGCCAGATGTCCCTAGAGGCCACCGCTGGTAAGAATCCCAACTCACACGTCGGGAAGATATACAACGTTGCCTCCTTCAGGATCGCCGACAAGATCTATAGAGAGTGCGGAGTCTTCGAGGAAGTCTATGTCAGGCTGCTCTCCCAGATCGGCCGGAGGATAGATAGACCGCTCATCAGCTCGATCCAATACATCTCTAGGGAGAGGATTAGCTCGGGTGTTAAGTATGAGGTTAAGGAGATACTACAGTCGGAGCTCGCGAACCTTCCGAGACTGACTGAAAGCCTCATAAAGGGGGAGTGTAGGCTCTTCTAGCCAGAGCTCCCCAGAAACCTGTCCAGCCCCCTCGCTCTTCTAAGAATTTCGTGGGCGCTCCTGGGTGAGAACCTCCTGAACTCTATTCCGAGCCTAGCTGAGAGGCTGGAGGCGGAGGGGCTGATTGAGGGGGCCACGAGGATGCTCCTCGGCCTAGTGCCGAGCTCCCCCGCTATCTGCTCCGTGTAACGTGCGAGCTGCATTACATCATCCTTGCTCGCCCGGCCGCGTTTTATCTCGACTACCACCAGCCTCCCCTGAGAGTCAACACCGAGTATGTCTATCGCGCCGTCCCTCACCCTCCTCTCGCTCTCCACCACCCTGAATCCTTCCTCGATTATGCTGGGCTCCTCCATTATCGCGAGCTTCATGTCTTCTTCGCGCGCATGCAGCTTGAACTCGGCGTCGTCCACCAGCCTGTAGGCATAGAGACCAATCACTCTGTAGACGACTATCTTCAGGCGCTCGGGGGGCGTTGTGCGGCCGCAGGCGACGACGAGTCTGTCTTCCTCTGCCCAAGCCTCGATGTGGCTGCCTGGAGGCTGCCAGTTTACCGGCTCGTACCCCCTTGGCCTGTGGACTAGGACGCTCCTATCCGACTTAATCATCAGCATCCTCTCACCCCTCCCCAGCCAGCTCATGGACCGCCCCTCGTAGTACACCTCCATCTCCCCGACAAGAACGACAAGCTTCCCCGCGCCTACCGCCTCCCTAAGCCGCTCAAGCGCCTCGCCCAGCTCCATCAAACCACCCTAGCTGAGCCTCTTCGCCATGTAAGGCCCGAGCCTTGAGTATCCCCTCTTTGCATAGTACTCCTTGACACCCAGCCCACTTATCACGACGAGGTTTGTGTAGCCCTCTCCCCGCGCGGTCTCCTCCGCCTTCGCGAGGAGGCGCGAGCCGATCCGCCGGTGCTGCCAGCTCCCAGCAACCCTCCGACCGACTGGAGCCATCTCGCCGTAGACGTGAAGCTCCCTCACTAGCGCCGCGTCGCGGAGGATGTCGTTGGCAGGCTCGTCGGGCAGGCGCAGCCTCAGGAGGCCGGCGAGCGTAGCGCCGTCCTCTGTCTCGTATGTGAGGAAGACCTCCCTGCCGCCGAGTGTCTCGTAGCGTAGCTCCCTGATATCCATGCTGGATTCATCGACACGCCCGGCTCTCCCAACCTCCCTGCACCTCACGCAGAGACACCTGAGTCCGCGCCTCCTTAACTCTCCCTCCACTATCTCCCTAAGATTGCCGGGGTACCGGCCGTCCGCCGCCGCGTCGCTGGGAATCTCCCTCCTGATTCTGTGGATCCTCACGTACGGAGGGGTGATGGAGAGCATCTCGACCAGCAGGTCGACCAGCTGGTCCGTAGGGTAGGGACTGTATTCCCCCCGCCTCCATAGCTCGTAGAGGGGTGTTCCGGGAATCACCATCGTGGGGTAGATCTTGAGGGCGTCGGGCCTGAATCGCGGGTCGCTGAACATCATCCTGTACATTTCTAGGTCCTTCTTGGGCGAGGAGCCCGGAAGCCCCGGCATGAAGTGGTAGCCAACCTTAAAGGCTCTATCCCTGAGTCTGCGGGTGGCATGCACCACATCCATCACCGTGTGGCCCCTCGCTATCCTTCTGTAGATCTCGTCGTCAAGCGCCTGGACCCCCAGCTCAACCCTCGTTACGCCGAGTCTCACAAGCTCGTCGAGCCTTTCGGCGCTGCACCAATCTGGCCTTGTCTCAACCATCATCCCCACGACCCTCGGGTAGGCGTGCTCGGCGCGTGCAACCGCCTCCCAGACACTCTCGCTACTGGCGTTGTGGAGACCGTCTAGGGCATCCTTCACGAACCTTCTCTGCGTCTCAAGATCGCTAGAGGTGTAGGTCCCTCCGATGAATATCAGCTCGACCTTGTCGACGTTGTGGCCCATCCGCTTGAGCCGCTCGACATACGCCCTGACCTGAGTCTTCACGTCGTATCCGACCTGCCTCGCGAATGACACGACTGGCTCCCTGCCGGTGTAGCTCTGGGGGAAGCCCGTCGACCCCCCTCCGGGACAGTAGACGCATCTGCCGTGGGGGCACTCGAAGAGGGGTACGGCGACGGTAATTATGGTGACTCCCGACCTCGTCCTCACGGGCTTTCTCCTGAACCTTGAAATAACCTCCGCCGGAGCCCCCATCCTCCTCAGCTCGTCGATTATGGAGGTGTTCGTGGGGATCTCCTTGATGCCAAGTCTAATGGCGGCTAGCTTCTTCGCTAGGTTTGGGTCGGCTAGGGCGGTGGAGCTGAGTATGAGTCGCGCTATCTGTCGCGTGGCGTTATCGCTTGAGTGGGTTGCCGAATCTGCCATGGTATGCTACCTGCTCTAGAGGCAGCCTGTTCTTTCTCCCTAAAATCCTTCTCGGTGGATAGCCGAAGCCCACGAAGCCAGATATAGCGTAGTCGGGTGGTATGCCGAGCCACTCCCTCAGCGCCCCCTCGTTATAGCCCGTGCATATGCAGGAGACTATCCCCCGACTCCACGCCTCCAGCATCATGTTGGTTATTGCCCTGCCCGCGTCGAGGAGGTGCCAGGGATATCGCGGGTTTGTCAGCACCACGACCGCGAAGGCCGCGTCCCTGACCCACTTCCCGGTCGTGCTGAGTTCCGCCAGCCTACTCAACCCCGCCTTGTCGTCGATAAGTATGAATCTCCAGTGCTGCGTATTCATTCCAGTACCCGCCATCCTACCCGCGTCTAGGACAGCGAGCTTGTCCTCCCAGGCAACAGGCCTGTCCGAGAACGACCTGTAGTCCAGCTTAGTCCTGATGACATCTGTAACCGAGCTCAACAAAAGTAACAACGCGCCCCCTCATAATATACTTGCCCGTCCTATCTTACGGTACTGTCAAGTTGGTATTACCTCCTCTAATCCTGGTCTGATGATGTTGTGCATTGCTGCAATTGCGGTTGCCAACTCTTCTAGGCTCTTCAACGTCTTCGCGTTTATGTCGTTGTAGAACATCTTGGTCCTATTCTTCATTTCTCTGAACCACCTCTCTATCCTGCTCCTTTTACCGAAGGTCTCGTGGATGTAGGTTATTCCAAGCCTATCCGATTGTCCATCTATACCACGGCCCTCTATCCACAACTATGACTGGCTTACATTCACATGAGTCCAATACCCTCCTTAGGAACTTGATTGCGCTTGGAATACCCCTCGACGCGTATACAGCCAATACCTCGTCGGTATCAACGTCTATTTCGGCCCAAAGATAACAGGTCTGACCACCCACCTTCAGGACAGCCTCATCTACAGCAACAAGCCTCCTCACCCTCCTGAACGGCCTGAAGAGGGAAGAGAACCTGTGAACCCACATCCTGACCGATTCCCTAGACGTGCCGGTTAGACATAGCCTCTCTGAGAGATCCCTCAAGCTAAGGCCCGCTATGAAGAGAAAGACGGAACAGAGCTTCTCGACGGGAGAGTACCTGTGGGATCGAAAGAGATTGGAGAAAGAGTCCAGTACCACATCAATGACGTGCATCATGGCCAGAGATTATCCTAAAAGGCTTAAGTAAAACTTGTCAGTACCCTATCTTACCAGATGGCAGTCACATTTTTTCTTAGTCCTATTTTCAATAAATTAACCGGCTGTCCGCAGAGCGTTTTAGGGGCAGGGATGGGGAGAAACCTTTGCCGGCAGCGCAAGCTGGCGCCCGGAGCGTATAGTCCCCGCGGGAACTTTCTGCGTCAGATGCGACATACGAGGACCCACCCCACCGCGGATAGACGCTATGGCATATCATTATCATAATAATCTACACTATTATGCAGAATGATTACTAGAGACGTTACATGAGCATTTAGAGTCTGGGCTCTTTAGGAGGGGTTGTGGGGAACTGGATGGCCGCGTGCCCACCAGTACGATAGTAATACTATCTCATATATCGTTTCAACCTCCTCCTCGTTCCGAGGCGCATACACCATGAGGTAGTTGTCTGCTACTAATTTTCCCGCGAGAGGGTGTGGCTCACCCCAGCCCTTAACCGTCACCTCAGCGGCCCAAGGCTCGGGAAGGCTTAGGTGCAGGCTTGAATCGTATGGGGGGTGTAGGTGTGCGAACTCAGTCGAGTTAAAGATAAAGGCGGTGGGGGGTCCCAGTGCGAGCGATGGTTCTAAGACCAAGGCCCGCGCTCGCGGGACCGACACTATGCTCACGTCATCCCTTACTCCAGGCAGGCTGAAGATTCTATCCGCCAACGTTTTGTAAACGTGTGCTGGTGGGTTTTGCGTCAACTGCTGATGAGGCATGCAGCGTCTTGTCAAAGGCCTCTCCCCCTTTCTCTGTGGCAGCCCCAGAAGAGGTGTCCAAAGACTCGGGAAGTGGGCGATGGTTTTCCAGCCTTCCGCGGGGTTTACAGACACAACCTCCTCTATGTAAAAATACTGGTCGAGGACAGCTTTCCTCTCCATGGCCAGGGGAGGGCTGCAGTAGTCCTCCTCAATCCACACAGCCGACCCCGAAGACGGGTCATACCTCGCGTTACGGAGCGAGTGGTCTAAAGCTCTACCGAATGGCTGCATTGAAACAACTTCTCCTTGGTCGATAACGCGTCTCAACTGCTTGAGCGCCCCCCACACGTATTTAGCGCGCACTAGATAATGCGCCACATTGCACATTATCTGTTTTGCAGATATAAACATTAGGTGACGGCGATGTAACTTGGTGGCGCGGTAGCCTCAAATATGTTATATCCCACGAACCACTACTCAACCTTGCTAAGCAACATGGTGCCGTTGTCAGGGTTCGTGCTAAGTCCTCATACGGCGATAGAGTGGGTGACCCTCTCAGTCTCTAGTCTCGAAGACTCGATCAAATTCTATAAGGATGTGTTGGGGCTGCGGCACCTCTTTGATACGGGTGATAAAGCAGTTCTCGGAACAAGGTCGGGGACGCCTCTCGTAGTCTTGGTTAGAAAACCTGGGGCACTCCCGAAGCCGGATAACCGTCGCGGGCTCTACCACTTTGCACTGCTTATGCCAAGCCGTAAAGACCTGGCGAGGATGATGGTGAGGCTGGCGAAGCTCTGGGAAATCGACGGCGCGTCAGACCATTTAGTGAGTGAGGCCATATATCTCAGGGACCCGGATGGGCACGGGATAGAGATTTACGCCGACAGGCCCCGCCTCTCTTGGCGGCTGCTCGATGGTCAAAGAGTCTACATGGCCACCTTACCCCTAAATATAGACTCACTTCTCTCAGAACTTGGTTCCGAGGAAGAGAAAGAAGCTGTTAGTGGGGGATGGGAGATGCCTGCGGAGGCTAAGATAGGCCACATACATCTACATGTCTCGAGGCTTGGGAGGGCCTTAAAATTCTACCACGATCTGGTCGGGTTCGACATTATGCTCAGGTACGGCGACTCGGCCCTTTTTATGTCGGCAGGCGGCTACCACCATCATATCGGGGTAAACACGTGGGCTGGGATTGACGCACCTCCACCCTCTCCACAACACGTATCGCTGGAAAGCTTCGCCATAAATCTACACACGTCGGAGATCCTCCTCTCGTTAAAGAGGAGGCTCGAAGAATACGGGTTGAAGGTTTCCGAAGGACTCTTTAACGATTTTAAAGGCTACGCAGGGTTCACGGTCGAGGACCTCGATGGGATCAGGGTCGAGTTCTTGGTCAGTCGGCCGGATTGATCGCTGAGCCGGGCAGGCAAGCCTTTTGGGGTATTGATGTGGTTCTCTATCCATATCTATACTTGACGCCGTGGCCCTCGCGCTCGTGGCTGAATAGGACGATCTCGGGGGGGCCGATCACACCGCATGTCCCGCAGGCGACGCAGGCGACGTGGTCGAAGTTCAGCCTAGCCCTCGAGATGTCTCTAAGGGTCTCGGCCACCGCCTCCCTCTCCGCCCGGCCTCTCTCGACGCCCCTCGCAAGGAGCTGCTCGAGGTTGTATCGGTAGAGGTCCTTGAAGGACGCGTAGACCCCCTTCTCCAGCACTATGGTGTAGCAGTTAACGGGGCAGGCAGGGACCCAGAGCTTCACAAGCTGTCTCGAGGCCTTCTCGAGGTCGACCTTGATGTGGCTGTATTCCTTGTCCTCGTCATACTCTAGGAGGCCGGTTAGGGCCTGAATCTTCTTGATAGCGTCTTCGCCGCCCATAAGCGGCGGCGTGGCCGGGTTCGACTCAACCCCTTTTCCGCTCAACGCTAATAGAAGCTTGGGTGCGAGGCTGTAGGCGAACTTGCTCTCGGTCAGGAGGGAGTTCAATCCAGACCTCTTGACGTCGCGATAGATTGGTCTCAGAAGGCTCTCATAAACAGCCAGGGATGCGGCGCTGAAGTCGCCCCTCTCGGCCGCTTTAAGGTAGGTCTCGGCAGCCATGATGCCGGTCGCGACAGCCCTCCTCATCCCGTCTATCAGCCCCCCGATCTTCACGAAGGCTCCGAGCGAGTCGCCCGTCGCTAGGAACCCGTCGGTATAGGGCCTCTTCAACCAAGTCTTGTATCCCTTCGGAATGTTGTGGGCAGAATACTCGACGAGCTCCGCCCCCTCGAGCAGGGCTGCTACGGCCGGGTGGCTTTCAAGCTCCTCAAGGATGTCTACTGGTTTAGAGATCTCGCCGATCCTGCTGACGGACTGCTCTATGAAGGAGTCTAACGAGATTACTATGCCGACGCTCAGCGTGTCCTTGTTGGTGTATAGGAACCCGCCCCCGGAAACCCCCTTCATCACGTCTCCAAGATAGAAGATGGCCCGGCCCTCACCGGGCTTAAGGTTGAAGCGCTCCTCGATCTTTTCGGCGGAGAGCTTGAAGACGTGTTTGACTCCGTGGTAGACTTTGTCGGGCCCTAAGGGGCCGCGGAGCCCCGCCTTCTCGACGAGCTTAGAAGTGACGCCGCTGGCGTCTATCACGAGGTTGCAGGTAATGGTCTCGGAGCTGGTCACGACACCCCTGATCCTCCCATTCTCCCGGTACAGGTCCTCCACGCTCGTGAAAGTGACGACGGCCCCCCCGTTTTCCGACACCTTCGCGGCCATCCACTTGTCGAGCCTAGCCCTCAGGACGGAGTATGCCTCGCCACCCGCCTCGGAGAACCCTGCAACACCGAGCCTTGACAGGAAGGAGTCCTCCCCAATCTCGCCTACCCGGTAAGAGACCTTACCATTATTTCTCCTCGGCTCAGAGAGTATCACAACCTCGTGGGAGACAATCCTCCGCTCCAGCGGCGCCTCCTCGCGGAAGCCCGGGAAGGCGTCTCCAAAGCTGTAGCCTGGGAGGTAGTCTGTGTAGAGTACGCCGCCCGTCACGTTTCTCTGGCCCGGCACCTGCGCCTTCTCGACTAGGGCTACCTCGACCCCCCTCCTAGCCAGGTAGTTTGCAGCCGCGCAGCCGGCGGGCCCCGCTCCGACCACGACTACTTGGTAATCCACCTTCATGAGGCTCGCCCCCGAACGAGCTCGACCAGCTTGGGAAGAACCTCGTATAGGTCGTCTTTGACCACGTAGTGGGCCAGCTGGAAGATCGGGGCGTTGGGGTCGGTGTTGATGGCTACTATCTTCTTAGACCGCATCATGCCGACCCTGTGCTGTATTGCTCCGCTTATACCCGCCGCTATGTATATCTCTGGGGCCACCGTCTTGCCTGTCTGTCCGACCTGCCTGTCCTTCACGATCAGGCCCTCGAGTTCCTTAATGTTGGCGTAGATCAGGGCGCGGGAGGCACCTACTTCCGAGGGGACCCCGAAACGCTCCCTGACAGCGGAGGCAATCTCGGATGCATATCTAAAGGCCTCTGCGGGGTTTCTCGGATTTCCCTTCGCATCCTTCAGAACACCGAGCCCCAAGCTCACGATCACCTTGGCCTCCTCGAGCCTAATGTTGCTCCTAGGCAGGGTCGACTCCTCAAGCACCTTCACGCAGAAGAGCTCCGGAGGAATCTCTACGTCGAGCCGTATCACTTCCCCACTACGAGACTCGTCTCGTGGGAGAGGTGTGAAGGAGCCGGGTCTGATATTGCTCATCTGTGGTCTATGACGCGGCGTGAAAATCTTCGCTATCCTCGTCGCGAAGTCGGGCCGGACCTGGGCTATGCAATCGTTGAACACAAGGCGACCCTGAGGGGTATGCATAACGAAGTCCTCGACCAGGAGGTCTATACAGTCGGCCGCGAGCCCCGTCACTGTGCGGTACGCGACCCTGGCGCCGAGCTCCCTCCCCACCTCATTAGCGACGAAGAGGAACGCCCAGGGCTTCAGCCGCATGACCAGCTCTGAGAGGACGTGGGAGTATGGGAGGGCTTGGTAGCTCTTGAGTTGCGGGCTGTCGCAGAGGATTACCTTATCGGCGCCGTAATAGATCGGCTCATTCGCGACCGAGTCGAGGCCATAGCCGAGCAAGATGCCAACTACCTGCATCCCCATCCTGTCCGCGATCTTTCTAGCCCCCGCTATCACCTCGGTCGTAGGCCTAGTTAGCGCGCCGTCCCTGACCTCACAGTAGACCCAGACATCCCTATACTCGTTGCTCCCCTGCAACCTTAATCCACCCCCCGAACAACTCCTCCACCAGGTCCTCCAGGCTGAAAATCTTCACCAGCCCCCTCGCCTCAAGGTGCTTCGCAGCCTCCTCAGGAAGGTCCTCAAGCCTTGTAAACCGCTCGTAGGGGCCATAAGTCTTCCCGTTGAGTTCGAAGGGCTCAACCCTCGACGCCAAGACCCTTGTCGTGCCCACGATCTTCTGGACAGGCGGAGTACCGATATCGATTCCCGGTCCAACGATTGTGGGCGATCCGGCCAGACCGATCTTCTGCGGATCCGCGCCAATCGCGTCGGCGTTCCAGACAACACTCTCGTAAACCTTCCTCGCGTAGCTGTACAATATCGCTCTCTTTTTCATCTTGAGTGACGGCACTCGCGGTCTATACTCGGTTGAGATCGTGAGGACGCAGGGTAGCGGTACCTGCAGCTTCTGTATGAGGTCGCCGATTCTGCGCTCTACATAGACTTGGCCCGCCTCGACGTCCGCGTCAAGGTCTCTCACGTAGGTCACGCTGGGCACGGGGATTCCTAACTCCATGCTGAGAGCCTCGGCGACTTGGGGGCCGGTGCTCCCCGTCTCACCGTCGCTCGTCTTTATCCCCGCTATTACGACGAATTTCCTGACCTCCTCCCTAACCCTCCTCAGAATGTTCAGTGCGTCTTCCGCGGTAATCTCGCCGGAAACGAGCCTATCCGAGACTGTTTTCCCCCTCAGCGTCGGCAGCGTAGAGTAAACTATGTGTGGAACTAGGTTCTGCCCATACAGCTCCCTCGCCCTCTCGACGAATCGCTCCGCTCCCTCGCCGCGCTCGAGGATGGAGATGAGTTCGTTTATGGGGTCGAGGTGCTGCTGGACAATCTTTTTTATGCCGAGGCTGAGTGTGTAGGAGGTCGCCCAAGTGTCTGCGCCAGCCATCCTCCTGTCGCTCAGGATATAAGACTCATCTATGCCCTCGACAGGGGCCGCGAAGAGGTTTGCGGCTATAGTCTTCAGCTTGAAGTCGGGCCCCATGGTTAGCGATACGACCTTGCCTCCGAAGGCCCGTTTAAGGTAGTCAGAAGCCTCCACCGCCTTGCTGTCAAAGGGGTTCATAACGAGGTCCATCTCCTCGCGCCTGAGAACTCCGCCCACAGTCACGACCTTAGTCGTCCTTGAGGGGACAGCCTTGTATAGAGCGATGATAAGCATGTATTGCTCCCAAGGTGCGAGGGATTTGCGAAAATATATATCGTTCATGCCCCCGCATGGCTGGGGTGTGAAAGCCTTAGGCGAGTGGCGGGCAAGGTGCGCCCTCTGCGGCGAGCCCCTCAGGCCGGCCGAGGCCCTGGCCTCCAAATACGCATGCCTAGCGACCTGCACACCAATAACTAGGGCTCCACACCTCCATGCCCGGCATAAGTCCTACTTAAGGGAGGCCGGGAGGGTTGCTCCGCCGATCACATACTCGTTCCTAGGCCTTTGCTCGGTCACCCTGGCCTTGCTCCTGGCCTCGCAGCACTTCCTAGCAACCCTGACCCTCGCCCTGGCTCTAACCGTCTTGGCCTACGGGACCTATGCGAGGCTGAGGCTTTTGGCGAGGCATAGGGCTCGAGCATATAAATAGCGCGGTCGCGCGTCTGTCACTAGTGAAAGTTATCACGCTGTCAGCGGAGCGGCCCCATGAGGAGTTTCTACCCGCGGGCAGGAAAAAGTCCGCGGTCTTGGCCTCGGTGATAGCGGTGCTGGGGGCTCTCAGCCTCTTCGCACTCCCCCAACAGGCCGTTTCCAATCAATATGGCGTCCTAGCTATACTGACGGCCGGCCTGATCGCGTTCTTGGTCTTATTCGCGCCCCGGGGCCCGGTGGAGTCAGCCGAGGTCGTGAGGCGCGATTCTCAGATACACGTCAAGTTAAGTCTCGATAAGGAGAGGAGCGGCTACGTCGAGGTTGGTGAACTAACCATGTTTGGCTTTAGCCGCGAGGAGTCCTACCACACCCTCTTCAACTTGGAGCCTAAGAGCTCGCAGCACTTCTCGAATCAGAGGAGGATCGAGTTCATGCTCCCCCTCAGCGAGGCGGGTGGCCTCGTTTATCGTAGAGGCAGTGCACTAAACGGACTCATCAAGTGCCCGGGCTGCAAGATCATCCTCCAAGATGGGCAGGAGCTATACGCCGCCGCCCTCGTCTCGATAGGCAGAGCTAGGAAGACCCAC
The DNA here is from genome assembly GCA_032249095.1 of Candidatus Caldarchaeales archaeon. Taxonomy (GTDB): domain Archaea; phylum Thermoproteota; class Nitrososphaeria_A; order Caldarchaeales; family Calditenuaceae; genus HRBIN02. The sequence continues at coordinate 13,435 of JAVVGN010000019.1, forward strand.
CCCGCGAAGACGACGCTCCTGGCTGGAGGCGCCCAGTGCATCCTGAGGGAGGGTGCCGAGGGCGGCCTGAGCTTCCTCATCTCGGCTGCGGAGGTTGCTGGGGGGATGGGATCAGCTAAGGTCTCCCTCAAGATACTGAGGAGGCTGAGGGAGCGCGACATTGAGCTCTCTTTCGAGGAGAAGATTATGGAGCTCGGATCTGGGGGTGGGAGCTCCGGAGTCTGGAGGCCTGGCAGCCTCGGGGGCAAGGGGATCGTGATCATCTTTAACGGGACTTTGAGCTTCCTAAACGTAGTGGAGGCGCTAGGCCTCAATGAGCTGCTGCTAGACCCGGCGCCCGGCGTGGAGTACTCGGTCGTGCTTGAGACCAGCTTGACGCGCCTAATTAGCTGGAGGGACGAGGCGCCTCTCACGATCTCGCTAAATGGGGCGGAAAAAGATTAGGAGAAGAGACCCCATCAGAATCACGTAGAGGATCAGGATCAGTATCCTAGTCCTCCGCTCCCTCCTCAGCCGATCAGCCTGGATCTTCCGACACTCGTCGGAGCAGATCTCCTCCTTCGGCGGGATCGCCTTGCCACAGATTATGCAGTGCCTATGGTCCGGGATTCTCCCCCTCTTCTCCCGGGGTATCTGAGACATTGATACTCAGGCCGCGGCAAGCGATATAAGTATATGTCAAGCACATATCCTCGCTCCCTAGCCATGTTTAGCAGACTCCCCCTTTACGCAGACGGCGTAGAGGCGTCTGTAGCCACGCCTCGTCCTGATCTTATGTACAGTCTCTAGCTGGAAGCCCTGCCTCGCTAGGACTCTCCGGAGGTGGCTGGTCTCATAAAACCTGACGTTTGAGATGTCGAGGAATACGCTCACACCTTCTCGCCCCCATCGCGCGAGATACCTATCCCTCTCGCTGGGCGGCTTGAAGCCGCGTGGCTTGCCGAAGACCATGTAGACATCCCTGCTCCGCATCACACACCCCCTTAGGCTGGCTACTGAGACCCTAACTAGGCGCGCATCTCCAAATCGCCACGAATCTACCTGAGGCTCACCGAGGTCCGACCAAACTATGTCGGAGGGGTCCTCGTAGTCGAAGATCAGTAGGCCGCCACCCTTCAGCATCCTCCAGGTGTTTCTCAAGAACCTGGCGAGATCACGTTCAACCACTGGTATGGACCAGTTTAAGCAGAGCGCGGCGTCGAAGCTCCTCCTCGGCCTATAGCTGTAATAGTCGCCCACCAGGAACCTGACGTTAGTGACCCCCTCGGAGGCCCTTCTAGCCTGGCGGACCATGTGGGGGGAGAGATCTATCCCCGTCACCTCGAATCCACGCTCAGCAAGCATCCTGGCATGAGTCCCAACGCCGCAGCCGAGATCTATGACCGTCCTGCACCCACGCCTCTCCAGCTCACTAGCGATGAGGCTGACCTCAGACGAGTAGTCCCTCTCCTCAAGTACCTCGTAGAAAGGCGCGAGCTCCCTATAGAGGGGCCTAATAGGCACGTCCCCCAAACCGGGGACGGTGGTATAAAGGAATTAGCTTAACATGTAGTTCCTATTTTTCTGGCTCCAGCTATCCGGAGAGGTTAACCCTGCACCCAACAAGACCTCTGATTAAGAGCGTAGGCATAAATATTGACGCAGCGGTGTTTAGTGGGTGAACCTGCATTTTCAGGACGAATTTATTGTTGACGCCAATGTACAACACGTATGGGAGTTACTAACGAATATTGATGAGGTGCGAAAAATAATCCCAGACCTACGAGAATACGAGTTTATAGACAGTAATCAAGCGAGAGTAGTATTGGGCGTTGGTCTGGGTTTAATAAAAGGCTCATTTAGAATGCTTCTCACAATAGACCCCATAGAACCCCAAAGGGCGACTAAGATCATGTGTGTGGGTGATGGCTTGCAAAGCAGAGCCTCTATCATTATCAATTTATGTCTGGAGCCGTTATCGGATTCTACAAGGATCCGATGGGATGCAGACGTAAGCATAACTGGTTTGATCGCAAATGTAGGAACAAAAATAATACATGACACGACAAAAAGAAAGGTAACCGAGATAGTTGAAGGTATAAGGAGAACTTTAAGTAAAGGATAAACGAGTCTGCCAAACACAATACATATTAGTCGGAACAAGTTGTCTAACGGACGTGAAATCTCTGGAAAATATTGCAGCTGTGAAGAAGGATCTTGAGGTCCTTATCGGCCGTGAGAATGTATCAACTAACTTTTACACGGTGTCGGAATATTGCATGAACCATGTCGCTAAAAACATCTTTGCGATGAGTAAACATAAACCATTTATTGTGGCAAGACCTATCTCTATGGCCCAGCTTATTGCAGTTGTAAAATATGCGAATCAAGAAGAGATACCGATCTTTCTGCGAGGCGGAGGCACTGGATATTCCGGTGGAGAGGTGCCAACAAGCTCGGGCATAGTGATTGAGCTCACCGGATTGAACAAAGTAAAAAGTGTTGATTCTCGGAGCAGACACGTCGTATGCGAAGCTGGAATAACAGTCAAGGATCTCAACACATTTCTGATGGACAATTACAATCTTTGGTGGCCACATGATCCCGGGAGCAGGGATTGGGCGACAGTCGGCGGGAGCATAGCTACGCTCGGCTGTGGGGCTTACACGACTAAGTATGGATACGCCCCCGCCTCGGTCACTTACATGAAGATCGTAACTCCCGAGGGAGAAATAATAGAACTCGGCAGTAAGATAAGGAACGACATGACCTGCTACAATATGATAGATCTATTTGCGTCATCTGAGGGAACTTTAGGGATTATTTTGGAGGCGTCTCTAAAGGTCTTTCCTATTCCGAAACACAGAGACCTCGTGATAGGAGTCTTTGAAACCTTCAAAGAAGCGGTAGATACATGTTTTAGCATCGCTGATAGTGGTTTATACCCAGAGTCGCTGATGATGGAAGACTCTCTTCGATTTGTCTTAGAAGGGCTTGCTCCCCACATAGATATTGACGATCCCTCTGTCAAGAGGCTTCAATTAGACCGACGTGAGGCGGTAGTTATCGTATCGTACGGCGGTCTCGAGTCATTTGTTAAAGCTTGTCGCAGTGAAACTGCGCAGATCATGTTATCGAAGGGGGGCATAATTGTAGATGATAAACGAATCGTCGATGCGTATTGGAAATCCAAGACTGAGCTTCCTTCATGGTCTAAGGAAATGCAAGGTGTGCGGGTGCATAGTTTTGTGCCAGCTATACCCTTAAACGTTGCTACTGACTTCAATGCGAAATATAATCAGCTTATTGGAGAGCTCGGCCTAAATAAAGGTGGGGCTAGATATTATGTTGTTTTACCTTGGATGGAGTGTACGGTTAGCCCCACAGCTATATTTGATGACAACGATCCTAACAGCGTGGCCGCCTATGAGGAATTCACTAGACGGTTTTCAGAATATGTTAGAGGGATCGATGGAGCACCAGCCTCTACGACGGGGGTTGGAATGCGCTTGCTGGATATAGTGGAGAAGCTGACAGCTAGAAGTCAACTTACAATAGCTCGAAAGATAAAAAGTTGCATAGACCCTAAGAATATTCTCTGCCCGGACAAGAAATTCAGAAGTGGCTGACAAACATGGTATTAATCCTTAGACGCGGCCAAATTCAATCGCTCATCACAATGCAGGACGCTATCAAGGCTGTGGAGAATGCCCTAATCGAGATCGGCGAAAAAATGGTCGTTCAACCCCACCGTCCATATCTTCAAATATCATCTACAGCTGGATTTTTGCTCAATAGTGGATATCTCAAAAGGCTAGGAGGCGTTGGCGTGAAAATTGCCTCATCTTATGCTGGAAATTTTGAACGAGGTTTACCAACTGTGTCATCGCTAATTGTTCTCTTTGACCCGGATACGGGGTTGCCGTTGTCAATCATGGAGGGGGGATATTTAACAGCACTAAAAACGGGGGCTGTAGGTGGTGTGGCTGTAAAATATTTATCACGTGATGATGCTGAAAATCTCACACTTATTGGAGCTGGCGAGCAAGCCAAGTTCCAATTATTCGCAATTCAGCTGGTACGCCCTATTAAAAAAGTTAAAGTTTTATCAAGGAGGAAAGAAAGCGCGGCTCGATTCGCATATGAAATGAGTCGTCGTTTTGGAATAGATATTGAAGTCGCGGAGAATAGTAAGTGTGCCCTAAAAGACTCCGACATTATTGTCGCCGCGACTACATCTACTACGCCTGTAATAGTTGGTGAGGAGGTAAGTGAAGGTGTACATATCAGCGGGATAGGGTCCTTCACTCCTGAGGCCGCAGAGATAGACGCGCGGTCTTTCGCTCGGTCTGGAAGGGTATATGTAGATAATTTGGAGGCGATTAACGTAGGAGACATAAAATTCGCGATCGAAATGGGTGCCATATCATTGGGCGAGGTGTACCACCTCGCTGATGTGATGAGTGGTAGAGTTGTAGGGCGGAAGGGGCGAAGCGACATAACAATATTCAAATCAGTTGGTGGTGCGGCTTATGATGTCGCCGTAGCTCTACAAACTTACAGGAAGGCTCGTGAAACTGGTGTCGGGATAGAATTTGATCTTTTATCGTGAAAGTCTCCCTCATTATTGCTGAATTTTGAGAACCTATGATTCTACCAAAAAAGCCCACAAGCCCATTGGGCATGAACTTGAGTGCCAGTATCACCGCGACGCTAAATATTATCTGACTTAGAGCAGCGCTGTATGACCGAATTAACTCAGAGAATGGCCATATTAAATATGCTCCTATAAATGGTCCAAGGAATGTCCCAAGCCCTCCCAAAACGCTTATGACAATGATTGTACCCATAGTACTAAGATCAGCCATGGCCGGACTTATGTAACCGATAATATGGGCATAAAACCCACCCATTAATCCAGCCAAAAAACTCGAGTAGGTAAATGCAAAGAGTTTTATCTTTATGATATTCACACCGTAAACTGCTGCGGCTTCCTCATCTTCTCTAATCGCCTTCAAAAACATGCCATATCTGGACCTAGTAAAGATGTAGGAAACTAACATGGCGAAAAGCATGAGTAACAAACTAGCGACATAATACTCATGTAGGCTGAAGAACGGCGACTTTAGTAATAAATACTCTGTCTTCAGACCCGCTTTTCCACCTGTAAGTTTGTATTCTGACTGTGTAAAGAGGTAAACTATGTAAGAAAACCCGAAGGTTGTTAGGGCAAAGTATATGCCTCTCAGCCTTAGACTAGCCGCCCCAATCCCGAGACCGATTATAGCAGCTACTGTCCCCCCAAGAAAAATTGATCCAATTGGGTGTATACGTAGAATGTTAACAAGAAAAGCGGAAGAGTACCCACCAACCGCAAGAAGGCCATGTTGGGCGAAGCTGAACTGTCCTCCGTAGCCTAATACAATGTTCCAACTCATAGCAACCACTGTATAATAATTTGCAAAAATCATAACCCAAACCCAAGAAGGAGGAAGCGGGAGGATAATAGGCAAAATAAAGAGGATAATAGGCATAATGATAATCAAAGTCTTTAATTGGTTATCATTCCTGATACCCGCGACCATGCGCTGCCACCATATTGTATACTAAGACGAACTTAAAGCATCAGTATATAAGCCTCGCTCTTAATCCGTTACTTGTTGGAGTTTATTGTTTTTTTGGTTACTGGCCTTTCCGACTGGTGGCTACTCTGTCTAGGCGGTAAGCCGAAAGAATAGCCTCCTCAGACCATATATTGAGGGGCAAAGCCCCTAAACGCGAAGAGCCTAAATAAAAGGTTCACAGTAGCCTCCGAACAAGCTATGGGTTAAGAGTGAACCAAATAAGCAACGAGGTGAAACTGTTAACTTTAGCCCGTAGAGTACCCCAGAAAAACCACTGGAAAACCGGCTCTCTCCCTCAAAAAGATAACAGTAATACCTGTTAAAGGTCCGGAAAAGAAAATGAAGTATTTTGAAATGACTTCATTGATAATCTTTAATTCAATGTGTTACGGGATAAGATCTGATGAGACAATGCATAGTCAAGAACTTAAAAAGGAATTGGAAAGTATAGTGGGCATAGAAAACGTTCATGGCAGCTATTATGACATATCAACAATACATCTTGAACAATATGCCGACGTAATGCAGTTCAGACACCTTTTAGACATGCCAAAATTAGTTGTAAGACCGTCGACCGCAGAAGAAGTCGTCTCAATAGTACCTCTTACTAACAGATTGAGGGTGCCCATCATACCAATGGGTGGTGCAACCGCGCTTTATGCGTGGGGGGAGCACTACCTAAACGCACCAACACCATCATTATTGACACTAGAGGACTAAACAGGATCATTGAAATTGACGAGTGCAACTTGACATTAACTGTAGAGGCTGGAGCTACAATTCAACAAGTAAATACCATACTAAAAAAGGGCCTATGATTCCCCCCATCACCCAAAGAGTTATAGAGCAGCTACTGTCGGGGGAGCGATAAGTTCAAATGGTGTGGGCCCTTTTATGACTAAGTACGGACGGCCTAGCGAACAAGCGCTTAAATTAAAGGTAGTTTCCTCGCGTGGGGAAATACAAGAGGTCGGGAATAAGACCGTGTCTGATAATGCTCAGCGTCTTAGAGAGCTGTTTTTAAGTTCTGAGGGGAGTTCAGGTGTCATCGTGGAAGCCACACTCAAAATCTATGAAATCCCCCGCGTACGCCGGATCATGATGTATAGCTTCCGATACATCGATAGTGTGTGTAGGGCTATTAGATGGATTGGCTGCTCAGGTATCGCACCAGAAGCGGTAATGATCGTAGAAAATGTACGTCTCTACAACGAGGCTCTTTCATATCTGGTTAGCAGTTCAAACGTAGATGTATTCAAGGTCTTAGAGTGTAGAAAGTTTTACCTCCTACCCTCCCTAGCAGGTGAGCAAGAAATTATCGATACGGCCTTGGCAAGTATCTGGGAAACTATACCGAGATTGAGCATGGAAACTCACTTCACATATGGCGGCAAATCCGCAAGGAATTGGACCCAGACGCAATATTCGACATCCAATGAACCCTCTGCATGAAAATGCCGGTTTTAATCTGCAATGTTAGGCAAATGTCTAATTTGAGTAAGTAAAAAATATAAATAATAATAGTTAAATACAGGGAATCTATGTAACAGTCGATGAAAAAAGTAGCTGTAAACGCGTTAACAAAATCCGTTGCAGCGATAATATCGGCTCTTATAGCGATTTCAGCTGCTACGGTAGGAGTATTATTACTATACGGAGGTTTCCAAGGGACATCGGAGACAATAAAAATAGGAGTTTTAACACCGTTGTCCGCTCCTGCCGACTTCACTTCAGGGAAGCTGATATTGAGCGTTGCTGAAATCTTTAGAGATTATGTAAATGAAAAGGGGGGAATAAAGAGTAGACGAGTGGAGCTGGTTGTTGAAGACCAAACACTTGACCCTGCCAAGGCTGTTGCCTCTCTCCAGAGAATGGTGACGGAGAAGAGGATTGTTGGCCTCATAGGTCCCTGGGAGAGTTTAATCGCACTCCCAGTGGCCAGAGCGACAAATGACTATCCAACCATCATGTTTGTAACATATAGCTGGGCCGACGCCATTACTGCTGACAAACCAAAGTATGTCTTCAGGGTCGGTGTCTATAACTCGCTTTTCGCGGCACACCTATTAGACTATGTAAAGTGGAGGGGCTATAAACACGTCGCAGTGCTTACGGAGCAGTCGCCTTACGGTTTGGGCTTCAGAGACGCGATGATAAGTTTAGCGAGGGAGAGGCTTCCAGAGCTCCAGATAAGCAGCGTTGAGGCTCCGCAGGACAAAGTCGATTTCTCTGCCGAGCTCCTCAAGATCAAGGATCTGAAGCCGCAACTTCTTGTAGTTGCGTTTAACTTGCCCGCCATAGCCCAGATTAATAAGCAGTTCTATGAGCTCGGCCTCGACAAACAGATGGAGATCATACAGGGGCACGATTGGCCTGCGTGGGATGGAGGTAAGACTTGGTGGGAGACGCTCGGCGAGAAAGGTGTAGGTGGTAGATACCCAACTTACTATAGCCCAAACATGAAGATATCTCCTGCTTGCGAGGACTTCAGAAGACTATATAAAGAGAAAACAGGAGCGGAGCCTGTACATTGGATTTTCTGGTACTGGGACTCCCTCAGGATACTGCAGAAGGCCATAGAGGACACAGGCTCTACCGATCCCAACGTTCTCGCGAGCTATATCGAAAAAATTGACATGGAAGGCTGTACGGGTAGAATCCGATTCGTAAACGACCCCACGCCAGGCTCTCCAATGTGGCACCAGTGGATGGAGATGACCCAGTTCGTGATGGAATTCACTGAGCTCAACCAGCCAGTGGAGAAAACTAAACAGATATACCCACCGCCCTAACAGAATGGTCTTACAGAGATGTCTACACCAGTCAACCCTACACTCTTTTTCGAATTCTTCATAGTTGGCTTAATTCTTGCCTCTATATACTCACTAATGGCGACCGGCCTAACACTAATCTATAGCATATTAAGAGTTGTCAACTTCGCGTATGGGGAAATATACATGTTAGGGGGATACGCGTTTTATTTTATGACCACGCTCTTCGGTGCGCCCACTATACTCGGACTCCCAGTAGCCGCTCTAACAGGGTTCGCCGCATCTCTATTGCTTGAAAGACTAATAGTAAAGGACATCTATAATAGAAATATAGATAGGCCGACTGAGTATGTGGTATTGGGGACATTCGCTGTCACAATCTTTCTGCAAAATTTTGCTATCCTCTTATTTGGCCCATTCTTAAAGACCACGCCTCCACTTGTGGAGGGTAAGCTTAGTCTACCTACTTTTTCGATCTCATACGACCGTATAATAGCGATGATTGTAGCTTTGACTACCTTAGCGTCATTATACCTTTTCATAAAGAAAACATGGGCTGGCAGAGCGTGGCTTGCGGTTGCCCAAAACCGGGAGGGGGCGAAAATAATTGGTATAAATGTAGAACGGGTAGGAATGGTCTCGTTTGGGGTTGCAGGGGCGCTTGGAGCCCTAGCGGGGGGTGTCCTAACACCCGTTTACGGCGTGTATCCAACTGTTGGTACGACCCCATTAGTTATAGGGTTCGTTATAATTGTTATAGGTGGACTAGGCTCGATAAAGGGGAGTCTAATAGGTGGAGTCATCGTTGGTTTGGTCCAATCACTTATTTCAGGTCTGGCGGCACCTGTGTATGGTGAGATGACACTCTGGATTATTCTTCTATTATGCCTATTAGTTCGACCGAGCGGTCTTTTTGGTGAGAGAATTAGAGAGGTGTGACTAGCTACTATGTGTTAAACCACTGCCTCACCACATCGTGAAGTCGTCTCAGAATACTTGATGCTTCCTCGCCCAACATAACTCTACCATTATTAAGGACATAACAGTGATCAGAAATTGATAATGCGTCTTTCACGTTCTGGTCAACCAGAAGTATAGTCTTTCCCATCTCTTTTATTGACGAAATGGTCTCGTAGATTTTAGATGCAAACTTGGGAGATAACCCCGCAGTTGGCTCATCCATGATGAAGAGTCTGGCATCTAACAAGAGTCCGCGGGCAATAGCCACCATCTTCTGTAGACCACCACTAAGAAGATGTACTTGTGTCTTTCGATATCGTAAGAGGTCGGGAAGCATTTCTGTTAAGACAGCTTCGATACGTGCTTCTGCGTTTCTATCATCGATACGTAGACTCTTATGCGCTAGCATTATGTTTTCCTCAACAGTGAGTGTTGGGAAGAGCTGATTATCCTGAGGTACATAACATATCCCAAGCGAAATTATTTTACGTGTTTCCAGCCGAGTTATATCGCTCTCGTCGAATAGTACCCTTCCCTTAATTTTAGGTATAAGGTTGAGGATGGATTTTAGCAGGGTGGATTTCCCGGCACCATTTGGACCAATAATACACGTCACCTTTCCCTTAAGCACATCCAATGTAATATCAGTTATGATAGGTACGTCTCTAAAATAGCCTGCTGAGAGGGACTCAACCTTCAGAAACATGTGATCCACCAAGGTATGCCTCTATCACGGCCTCGTCCGCCAGTACTTGTGTTGGCTTACCCTCAGCTATTAGCCGACCTGTATGCATGACACCTATCCTATCGACAATCTCTACGAGCTCACTGATGATGTGGCTGACGATAATCACGGCGACCCCTTTCTCTTTTCTGATCATCTGAATATATTCCATCTGCTTTTGCATTATGGTGGGTGAGACGCCGGCAAAAGGTTCGTCAAGCAGAAGCAATTTTGGATTACACATCAGGGCTCGGCCGAATTCCAGAAGCTTTGCCTGGCCGCCTGAAAGCCTGCCTGCCGGCATATGGGCAACGTGCTCTAATCCGAGGAATCTCAGTATTTTAGCGACGTCACTCCGTATCTTTCGTTCATCTCTCCCGTTAGCTTTGCCGTATCCCGCTATTATTAAGTTTGAGTACACATCTAGTTTCTTCCATAATTTTGGTATCTGGAACGTCCTTGCCATTTGTTTATATGCATCAGAGTATGGTGGTTGATTACTTATTTCAACACCATTAAAAAATATTTCTCCCCCATCAGGCTTGTATATTCCGCTTATGAGATTAAGGAGTGTTGTTTTGCCCGCGCCGTTTGGGCCTATGAGTCCATATATCTCCCCTTCCGTTAAGGTCAGAGAGACATTATCGACTGAAACCACTCCCCCGAATCTCTTGGTTACTCCTTTTAATTCTAAAATTTCCATGCGTCGACGCGATAGTTGCATAACATTGTATTTATATTTTTATCCACTAATTTGATCGTATCCAAATAAGGTTGTCCAATTAGAGGTGTGGGGCGTGGTCATGTAATTTACTGACCTTGCTTAAGACCCTTAGACGTCTCTATTCCCCGCTTGAAACACGAATGGCGGCAGCACATCTTTACAGACCTTAAATAAAGCCCCTTTTTAAGACATTAATCCATTGTAGTCGCTGTTTTGGTCGCCAACCTGATGAGGCCGGGCTCCGCTACTCAGGCTTGATCTTGTAGTAGCGGTGGGGAACCCTGACATACACTATCTCGCTAGGAATTTAGACGGCCGGCGCCTCATGAAGCTTGACGTGGTGAGACGACACAATACACTGTATATCTATGCGAACGTGTATAAATATCGGGCGCTTGTGCAGGTCTGGGGGTTGGCTGAGGCCTGTTTTGCGGAGCCCGAGTATCTGATCTATCAGCCCTACGTGGGGCTTCATGTGGTCTACCATGCGCGCCGGATCCTCTATAGGGGTCGGTCGAGGTACCAGAAGATAGACATCATCGAGAACGAGGCCTACGGGATCATGCTCTTCCTAAACAACAATCTGCAGCACGCAGAGCTGGATGCGGAGATCTTTAACAGGGCGATAACGCGGCCAATCCTTGCGAGGAAGGCGAAGCGCGTCCTGGTGCTGGGCGGGGGAAGCGGCCAGACCGTAAAGACGCTTCTAAAATCTAGGAGGGTTGAGGCGGTAACGGTGGTTGAGATCGACGAGGAGGTCGTGGAGGCGTGTAAGAGGAACATACCGGGGGTTAGGGAGGCGTTGGAGGACAGGAGAACCAGGCTGGTGATAGGGGATGCCTTCGAGTTCATCAGGATAAGCAGGGAGAGCTACGATGGATTGGTGGTTGACCTGACGGAGGAGAGGCTTAACGATATCGGATCTTTTGAAGAGGTCTACAGGTTTGCCGCGGAGAGATGCAGAGGCCTCGTCTCGGCCTATATAGGGTCGACCGCGCCGCAGCTCGACGGGCCCGAGAGGATCAGACGCCATCTCGAGTCCGCTCAGCGCTACCTCGAGAGGTGCAGGGTGAGAAACGTCTTTATTCCATCGTTCGGGTCGAGACAAGCCTTCCTCTACGCCGGAGTTCATGAGGGCTCTCGAGGAGGGGTGTAGAGAGGTGGGAGCCTACCTCATAGTCGACGAGGTCCAGTCAGGCTTTGG
>JAVVGN010000020.1:0-24916 GCA_032249095.1 Candidatus Caldarchaeales archaeon
GGCACCAGACGGAGAGGGGAAAATCGAACCATAGGAATTAGGCCACAAGGCAACATACACAGAGTCTTCATAAATACATAATGCATAGCAATACACCTTAGACTGAGATACGGGATTTTGAGATGAGTTCTTAATTTTCGTCTGCATCGTCTGGACCCCAACAGACTAGCCAACGAGCTTGAGGTGGATACCTTTGAGGAGGTGGGCTGAGACTTGATGTATCCGGAGGTCGTCGAGCTAGCTACTGAGAGGGCTATGGCTTATCTGTGGATGAGGCTTAGGGATTCGGAGCTAGGGAGGTATGAGGGATATTACGGTGTCTTCAGGGACTATGGGTAGACGAGGGCATGCGGCACTACAAGTCCTTCCTAATCATGCAGAGATTCGTCGCCGAGGCGTGGCGAGAGCTATCCGAGAGGTTCCTAGAGGTCCTTAGATACCCTGTGGATAGGGTTCTGAATATTACTCCGACCCCAGACGGAGTAGTGGTTGTGCAGAACGAGTGTGATGATAGGCTGAGGACTTGGATGATACCCTCCATCGAGACGCTTAGATGGCTAATATACGAGGCCACTGCTGGAGAGACACCGCCGAGAATCTACCACCTACCACCACTCAACTCGATAGTCCTAGAGAGGGAGCAGGTGGAGAGGTTCCACATAGTGGCGAGGCCATACGAGATAAAGACACAGAATAAGGAGGTGTAGGGATATTGAAGTTCTATGCCGATGCCCATAGGAGTAAGAGGAACGGCGAGGGATACAGGATAACATATACTACTGACGGAACAACTTTCAAGCATGTAGATGGTTTCGGCGAGATCCCGGCAAGCCCGGAGATAAGTTATTCATGGATACGATACCACCCCAGCACACGGATGGTGCTATAGGACTACTAGGGAGGGGGGTCGAGGTATACTATCTTGGGAGGCTTACACTGATTGAGAAGATGCGCAAGGAGCATAAGTTGCCGAAGAGCGCTAGGGGAGACATCAAGACATTAATGAGCATAGAAGAGAGGTGGTTCAGGAGGGTTACCGAGGACTTCCTAGTTATGCGTAGGATGATATTGGCCTATAGGTCTCTTCTGAAGACTCATCAACAACTCGTCAATAAGGCCAAATCTTTGTCGGAGAGTGGGAGGATTACACTAAAACCAGTCATCTCCTCTATCGAAAAACAGATGGGGGAGATGGCTGGGATGATTGCTGAGGAGGCTGGGAAGAGGTATCCGGCCTACAACAGACTCGTTGGGTTGCTGGGGATTAGTGGTTATCCGTCGGTATTGGAGTCTCTCGCCGAGGTACTGGTCTTGCCGGAGTGGGCTTCGTGGCGTAGAACCAAGAACTACTTCGGACTATGGAGGAGAGATAGGAAGACACGCTTCCACAGGTCGAGGACCGCTAGACAGGCCCTTGAAAGGCGTACAATAAGCCTAAAGGGATACAACATAAGAGGATGAGAACTCAAAGAGTCCTAAAGACCATCTGGATAAATTTGAAGGCCCAGGAGGCCGGGCTTACCGCTCCAGCCTGACGGAGAAAAGACCCAGAAGGCTGGAGCGGCCGTATGGATACACCTGCCACCCCTAACGGGTGGTGTGGTCCCTCAATATAACCTTCCGGCCCTGGGTCTCTCTAATGTGTGGCTGGAGAAAGCTACCCCTCCCCCACTATTTCCCCCTTTCAAAATTATATTTAATTAGGAGAGAAAGAGCCTGCTGGGCGGCAGGCTTGAGCTACCTACTATAACCCCACCTCCCGACGCCAGCTGGAGATGTGATGAGGAATAAATAGCCACATGGGATAATAAGTAGCTGGAGGTGTATCGCCGTGGGCAAGGCTATCGGGATCGACCTCGGCACAAGCAACTCTGCCACGGCGGTAGTAATAGGCGTGAGGTTCGACGCAGATGTTCATAGGACTAAGAAGAGTGGCGAGGCTACAGAACCACATATACTACCGACGGAACAACTTTCAGACATACAGACGGCTTCAGTAGACAGCACTAGGTCCTTTCAACTTGCAGAAAAGGTGGAGAAGGAGATCCATTCAAGAACCTGGAGGACACATAGGATGGAAGCCCATGGAGGCTGGCCATATTGGCGCAGGAATAAAATCGGGAGGGAGGTATGACCCAAGATTTAACGCGCACCTCGCCGTCGGGTGCTGTGATACAGTGTTTAACGTCCGGGCTCCTCTAGAGTTTTTCCAGACGCCGCACGGATGGTCCGCAACCCCCCTTTCTCAGTCTTAGCGTTTACACTTTAAATCGTGGCATGCGGGGTGGGTGGTGGGTCATGGAGAAGGTAAGGCGGCTACTCGTATCGGTTCTCTCCTTTGCGTGGGTTGAGAAGGCTGAAGGTGTCGTCGCCGCGGTATTGCTCGCCGCCTCGATCCTGATCGTGAGCGGCCTAGTGTTCGTCTCTATAAGCAACGTCGGCCCCTTCTACGGCAGACAGATCTTCGCCCCGACACAGACGATCCAGACGATCGGAGAGTTCATAGTCATAGCGACTTACTACGCTCTCGGCACGATGGGGCTGCTGCTCTTCTACATGGCCTCGACGGGCCGCTTCACCGGGAGGGCCTCAAGATACGCGGCCGCCGGCTCGATCCTTCTCCTGCTACTCTCGGCCCTAGGCCTTCTCGCTAGCTTCGCCGAGAAGCTATAGCTTAGAGTTCGGACAGCCCGCCCTCGTGGACGCGGAGGATGTATCTGCCGCCGCCCACCTCGCCCTCAACGGTGAGGAGTTTCCGGCCCGGCCCCAGCGTACTCATCCAGAGCTTCAGGTCGGAGTAAAAGGTGACTATCGCGCCGGCTATCGGCTGTTGCAGGCCGAGGCCTAGTCTCTCGTGAACATCGGCGATTATTATGGCGGCAATGTCTCGCGTCCTAGTCGTTTCCTTTAGGTAGGCGGCCTGGAAGGCGAGGCGCGTGTAGATTGGCTTGTCTCTCGAGGGGTCACCAGAAGCCTCCACCCTGTGCAGGTAGGTGAAGTCGTCCACGACTATCAGGCCTGGAGCCGTGGTAAACTCGCACGCCCACACCAGCAGCCTGAGCTGCTCGGCGAAGGTGTCTGGGACAGCCACCCTAATCCTAGAGAGGTCTCCGCCCCAGTATTTGGCTATGGAGAGAAGCCTGGCGTGGTGGAGCCTGCCGCCGCAATCCAGCCACATGACGTTCACGCCTCGAGAGGAGGCGATAGCGGCTATCTGGAGGGCTAGCGTTGTCCTACCGCTTTTCTCCTCGCCCACGATAAGGTAGAGGCTCTGAGGCTTCAGGCCCCCCTCCTCACCGTCGAGCCCCCTGATGCCTGTGGCGAGCCTCCACCCCTCACCAACCATGCCCCAGACACCGATGCCTCTCCGCCAACGGTAGGGTCTGCGGCCCCGATATTCTCTTTTTTGGCGGACTTACCGGGGTATTCCGGGTCTTTGGATCGGGCGTATGCTTATATCGCGGCTTAAATATCTTTAAAAAAGAAGATAAATGCTTAGGAACACAGCCTCGGTAAGGCTCCTAGGCGTCCTCAAGAAGCACGGGCCACTGCCCGTGGGGGAGGTCGCTAAGAGGGCTAAATGTAAGTCCTCTACAGCCCAGACCATCCTGAACAAGCTTGTCTACCAGGGTGACGTGAGCTTTCTCGAGATGAGGCTCGGCAGGTTTGCCAGGCTCAAGAGGCGACTGAGGGTTGGCAGGACCGTCAGGCTCTACTATCTACCCAAGGTCCACAGGCACACCCAAATCCTCAGGGCCCTCAGGAGGCTCATCGTCATCAAGCGCCCCTCATCCGCGAGCGAGAGAAGAGCCTTCGGTATGTGGCTCTCATCCTCAATCCTACCGAACAACGTCAGGGAGCTAATCCACTCATCAGTCTTTCCCGCGCGCGGAAGATCACACTAGTATCTGTTCCACCCACATCCTTTTGTTTTTGGTGGAGCTATAGAGCAAGCCAAAGAGAGACCGACCCATCCCTAACCGCATATATTTGAAGTGGGGCCGTCTTCGCGCCCCCCATTCCAGGAGGCCCCGGCGGCATGCCGGGGAGGGCTATGCCGTCCAGCATCGGCCTCTCCTCGACGAGCTTCTCGATGGCCTCCAAGGGTACGTGCCCCTCAACAAGGTATGGCCCCAGGGTAGATGTGTGACAGCTATACATCTCCGAAGGAATCCCCAGCTCCCTCCTAAGCCTTTCAAGAGCCTCTGGCCCCACCACGACCGTCCTTAACTCGACGCCGCTGCTCCTGAGATAATCCTCATACAGCCTGCAGCAGCCGCAGAAATCGGTCCTATAGACTGTCAGTGTCACGTCCTCCTCGGCCTCCTGGCCGCCCTGGCTCTGCAGTAGGAGAGCCGCAGACACCGCCGCGGCTACCAAGACCACCAAAGATGCGGCCAAGCGCGTCCTCGAGCATCTCTTAGCCATGGCCACATCCCGCACACCCCCTCTCAACATATATAGGTATTTGCTGAGACGGATTTGAAACGAGCCGGCGCCGACCCTCTGGAGCCTACACAGCTACGAGCCTTGTCTGAGGACCCTGTTCAGGGAGAGCTCACGCATCTGCTGCCTCAGCTTTCTAAAGTCCGTCCCCTTCGACGGAATCACCGTGTAGGTCTTAGCCTTCTCGATCGCCCTCTCCGTCATCGGGTTAAGCCTCTTGAGATACCTCTCAAGGGCCCCCAGCCAGAAGCTTGCTCCGAAGACGAGTAGGCCGCCCGTCAAGAGCTTGAGGAGGGGGGTGTCTGACCCTAGACGCCACGCCAAGATCTCGGCCATCCTCTTCGTGTTTCTCCAGCTGATGTATATCAGCGCCGCCTGGGCGGGAGTCAGGTTCGCGTAGACGTCGGTCAGGGCGTTCTGGCCCCTCAGCGATCCTAGGCTCACGAGGGCCATAGGGGTTACGGTGAAGAGCAGGTTTTGGGAGGCCATGTAGTTGATGAGGCCGATAGTGTCCCAGATGTCGTCGTCAGTCTCTCCAGACATGCCGAGAATTATGGTGTCTGCGGGGATCCAGTAGGCAGCGTTCAAAGCCATCTTAGCCTCCACCACGATCTCTGCCCAAGTAGCGTCGACCCCCACCCTGAAGGGGAGAGCCTTCCTAGCCATGTGGGTCTGGACGAGTTTGTCGCTACCTGTCTCCAGACCGATCTGGACGCCGATGTGTTTTCCCGGACCCGCACCCACGATCTTCGAGATTAGCATGGGGAGCTCTGGGTCTGCTGCCGCTGGTGCGAGCGTTGCGTGCATGGGGTTTGCGTGGGTGACGCCATCGTAGGACATAACGGTCCTGTAGAGATTGACGATGGCGTCCTTGTTGGGCCAGTAATTCGGGTCCCTAAGCATGTAGGCCCACTGGTTGTCCGTTATGAACCAGGCGTTCCTGATTCCGGCCCTAAGATTCACCCTAACCTCCTCGAGGACCTTCTCAGGAGGATAGTACCTGAGAGGCCTCGTGGTAACTTCGCAGAAGTCACAGTCGAGACCGCAGCCCCTCATTATCTCGACCTGGCCGCTTATCGCTGCGCCCACGATCGTGGGTATATCCTCGATCTTGGGGAGCTTGAACCTCGAGAACGGGTGCCTGGTGATGAAGCGGCCCTTGGGGTCCTTCACATACACTATCGAGGCTCTGCCCTTATTGTCGAAGACCGTCGACCTGTATCCGTGAAGGAATATCGTATTGTCAATGCTGTCCTCGACGATGCCCTCGAAGAGGAGGTGGATTATGTCGTCCATCTCGCCCTGCACCACGTAGTCTATCCCGAGGGCCCTAATCATCTCCGGCATAATCTCGAACTCCCACTCCCCCGCTCCACCAACCACGACCTTTGCTCCGGGGCACCTCTCCCTCTTCAGGACGTTTATCCAGTGCATCAGGGTCTCGAACTCGTGCCTGACCCATGACTTTTCACGGCCACAGTTGTTGAACATGAGGGATAGGGGGCCTATGCCGAGAGGATCCATTGTGTTGACGGCTATGATCTTTGTGTCTCCTCGGATGTGCCTATCGAGGTGATTCGGATGTATGACCTCAGCCCGGAGCCTTGATCTGAGCTTGAGACATGCCTCGACCTTCCTTATGCCGTAGGGGGCCAGCACGGCCCTCCCATACTCGTCTGCCCGCACATCGGGCTTGCTCAGATACCTGTACACGGGGGGTGGGACATACCTTACCGGTGCGCAGGGGAGAAAACTGAGGAGGGGGAAGTTGTGAAACATATGGCCGAGTGAGGGGTCGAAGGTCAGTACGACCTGAACCATGCCTGGAGTCTGGTGAGACTCTACCACTAATTAAGCTTTATTCACCATTTCCAAAGGATTCTGCTAAGCGGTTTACGAGGCCTGAGAGGCTGGAGAACCGATATATATGTGGGTCGGCCCATCTGTTGCTTAGGATGTCGCCCAAGACGCTTGGAGAGGCCCTGCGGAGGCTGGAGGCTGAGGGGAGGGCCTACGCCATAGCGACGGTGGTCAGGGTTTCCGGCTCGAGCCTGGGCAAGCCGGGGTTCAAGATGGTTGTGAGTGACCGGGGCGAGATAGTCTATGGGACCCTTGGAGGCGTCTGCCCTGAGGGCCCGGTCATCTCAATCGCAGGGAAGGCTATTGGGGAGGAGGAGCCGAGGCTGGTTAAAGTCCACCTCTCGACCGCTGAGAGCTCGCTTAGGGAGATGTCTATTTCCCACAGCGAGGACGTGATCTTCGTCGAGACCTTCTGCGGCGGGACGATGGAGATCTTCATTGATCCAGTTCTTCCGCCGAGGAAACTGGTGCTGGTCGGCCAGGGCGGGAAGGATGATGTTGAGGAGGCCCTGGTCAAGATCGGCAGGGCCCTCGGCTTCGATGTCTGGGTAGTTGACCCGATGCCGATGCTTGAGACGCAGCCGGACAGGCTGATCACGGACATAGACGTCGATCTCTCGACCATAGGTATCGGGCCGAGGGACTGCGCGGTAGTCCTGACAAAGGGTGAGAGGGACGTGAAAGTGATCAGCGAGCTCTCAAAGGCGAGGCCGATGTACATCGGTCTTGTTGCGAGCCGGCAGAGGGCTGCTCGCGACTTCGAGGAGCTTAGGAGGATCGGCCTGCCCGAGAGCTTCTTGGCGTCCATAAGCGCTCCAGCCGGAATAGATATAGGGGCTAAGACTCCGGCCGAGATAGCGCTCTCGATAATGGCAGAAATCGTCGCCCGTATCAGGGGTAGAACCGTGGCGAGGAAGGGGGAGCAGGCGACTGTGGGGAGAGAGGTCTCCGAGGGGCGCGGCGAGACGACTATCTATAACTCCAGCCTCTCCTGCGACGTGCCCGCCAACCTCAGGGGAGATGCGAAATAGCGGGGATTACAGCGTCCTCTGAGGCATTAGAGGATCCTACCCCTGCCCATTTAAATGAAGAACTTCTTCCATCATTATCGTCTGGTGATTGTCGCGGTTTTTAAAATTGTCTATATTTGTTTATGCCTCGTATCTTGGGTATCCGTATAGTGTTGTTTGTCCCTTTCCCATGAATATTACCTCGTTTCCCCACAGGTCTAGCTGTGTTGGTATGTTTCTGTGTTCTATGCCTAGTGTGTCTTGGTTTAGATTTCTCCTTCTCTATTCCTTTTATGTTTGTTAGGGCGTAGTATAGTTCTCTTGGGAGTACTAGTCTCCTTGAGGTCTTTATATCTCTTGGTAATAGTTCATTGGCTCTCTATGGAGAATAGTGTGTTTCCGTCCATGTCTGGGTCCTTCTCGTATTGTATGGCAGTAATACTTGTTGTATAGTATCTTGACTTTTATCTTCTTGTTCTCTTCCTCTGCTCTCTCCATCATCTCCCTCAATAGGGGGTTTGGAGTAATCCTTATGGATGGTGTGTCCAGCTCTTAATGTGTGCAGGGTTGGGGAATGGCCCGGCTGTTGGGGCCATTACTCTTTATATGCGGGACTGGTAGAGGATCTTATCCAACAGATGATGAGTGTGAGGGAAGAGGTTGGAAGTGGGATGGTGGAGAGGTTCCAGTTGGTGGCGAGGCCATAAGAGATAAAGACACAGAACGAGGGCGTGCAGCGATGTTGAAGTTCTACGCGGATGTTCATAGGACTAAGAGGAACGGAGAGGGCTTCAGGATAACATATACTACTGACGGAATAACTTTCAAGCATGTAGACAGCTTCAGCGAGATCCCTGCTGGGCCCGGAGACAAGCTATTCATGGATACAATACCACCCCAGCATACTGACGGTGCTATAGAACTTCTGAGAAAGGGAGTGGAGGTCAATTATCTCAGGAGACTTACATTGCTTAAGAGGGTGCGCGGAGAGCTTAGGCTGCCGAAGAGCGCTAGGAGAGACATCAAGGCATTGATGAATATAGAGGAGGGGTGGTTCAGGAGGGTTACTGAGGACTTCCTAGTCTTGAGGAGGATGATTCTGGCCTATAGGTCTCTTCTGAAGACTCATCAACAACTTGTCAATAAGGCCAAAGCGTTATCGGAGCGTGAGAGGGTTACGCTGAAGCCAGCTATCTCATCCATAGAGAAGCAGATGGATACACTAGCTAGGATGATTGCTGTGGAGGCTGGTAAAAGTTATCCGGCCTGTAATAGGCTAGTTGATGAGTTAGGTATTCGTGGGAATATTAAGGCTCAGGAGGCTCTGGCCGAGCTGATGACATACCTAGATCCATCTAAGGGGTTCAGGAAGACGAGCAACCTGTTAGGGCTGTTTAAACTGATTCGTGGTGGAAGGAGGATCTATAGTGGGCATTTGAGGCGTGCTTTGCAGAGGCTGACGGCTTCAGCAAACAATACCACAGTATTTCAACTTACCGCGAGGATGGAGAAGGGAGGTTTTATCGAGAGTCTGGAGGATATATAGGCAGGAAGCCCTTGGGAGGCTGGCCATACCGGCGCAGGGATAAAACCTGAGAGGCCGGTATGATGGAAAGATTAACGGCACCCCGGTGTCGGGTGCTGTGATGGACAGTTTAACGTCCGGCCTCCTCAAGGGTTTCCCAGATGCTGCACGGGTGGCCAGCCCCCCTCCCCCTTCTTTCCCCTCTAATGAAACTATTTCAGGGAACCGATTCAGTCCCTTCATTAAGCTATCCGGTGCCGCCTGATAAGTAGCTTTTGAGTTTGAGACACGTATGGTGCTGAGGATTCGTGAGTGATATGAAGGGGTCTTACAGAGTGGGCGGAGTCTCAAAACGGCCCCTAACTCCCTCTGGTGCCGCGATTTGTCTTGAAGGATCGTCTCTATGGAAGTAGCCTAGAGATTGTAGCCGAGAGGCGGTGGTGCCGCATAGGGGAGAGCTTCGCTCTTCATAGATACTGAAAGGGTTTCGGATCGTGGAGGGGGTTGTTCTGTGACCACTCTTACCCGGGACGAGCATCCCTCGAACTTACGTCTAAAACAGGGGGCTGACACTAACTGTCCCCTAATTAAGATGTATTTAACTGTCCCCTAATCTCACCGGCAGGGAAGTTGGATGTATGGACGTTTACGTATGCCGCTCCGGCACGAATGGCGGCTATGAGCGCGTCGAGGTCTCCAGCCTCTAGCCCCTGCCCGCCTATCGCTAAAACGTCCGACGAGGTTATCACACCACGCACAGTTCCGGATGATGGTGGGCAGGGCGGCCTCGGCCCGCCGCAGAGCCAGACGGCCACGCCCCCAACATGCCCCTCCCTTCCTATGTGGATATGAGCCATAGTTACTCCTGATAAGCCGTAGTAGGTTAGCTCGTACGATATGCTTTTCCCGTCCTCAGATATCAGGACGCGCGCCCAACCAAAACCCTTCGACACTACTGACGGGGCTTCATTGTAGCCCGAGAGGGTTGCTGTGAAGGAACGGCCTCCGACTGTGGCCGGCGCATTATTCGTGGCGAAGATTAGTATCAGGAGGGAGATCATCAGCAGGCAGATGGACGCGGAGTAAAACAACTTTCTTCTCATTGTCTCGCATCTTCAGCGCTTTAAGGGTTATAAGTCTTTGCATCCTACAACGTTTCACTCCCTAGCTGTTTTAAACATGTGAAGCTTGTCGGACACACCCACCCTACCTGCGGCCCGCGTAGAGGACCCTAATTTGGGGGCTGAAGACCCGCTAAAAAACAAAAAATACTTCGCCGCAACACTATCATCGGGGAGGCGAGCGGCTGGGCGGGCTTCGGGTGAGTCCCGAGGAAGTTCCTCCCCCCTCCGGCGCGGCCAGCCACCGCGAGGTGGGCGGGGAGACCCGCGGCAACGCCACAGAAACGAGACCCCTCCGCCGCGGATGAAGATGACCCACGGTGAGTGGCGATGAGTGGCGGAGAATGGATGAAACGGGCGACCCTGGTGGGGAAAGGTTGGCCTCCTGTGAGGCGCGCCGGCGAGGAGGCAGGCCCCGAGAAGATAGATCCCGCCTAGAACAGAAGGAGGACTACGGGCCGCACGCCCCCCTTAGCCCATGAGTAATGGGTAAATCTGTCCCGCGTCCGGGCTAGATTCTGGGTTAGTAATGGATAGGCAGTATTTCTCCAACAGGGCCGAGGCTGGCGTGGAGCTGGCCGAGGCTCTGAAGAGCAAGCTGGGCGCCGGCGCTGTGGCGATAGGGATTCCGAGAGGAGGAGTCGTGGTGGCCCTAGAGGTGGCTAGGAGGCTCGGGGCCCTCCTCGACACGCTAGCTGTAAAGAAGATTGGAACGCCCTTCAACGCCGAGCTAGCGGTCGCGGCGGTCACGGAGGAGGGCGACGTGGCGATAGAGGAGGAGGTGGCGTCCTTTTACGGCCTCTCAAGGGAGAGCATCATGGCCGAGGCTGCTAGGCACGTAGAGCAGCTTAGGAAGAGGGGCATGCTCTACAGGTCCGGCAGGCCACCCATAGATGTCTCCGGGAAAGTTGTCGCAGTGGTGGATGACGGCCTAGCCACTGGAACGACTATGGCGGCGGCCCTGATGACGCTGAGGAGGCATAGGCCCGCGAGACTCATAGCGGCCGCTCCCGTCGCATCGGCCACGGCGGTAAGCAAGATAGGCCAACTCGCGGACGAGGTTGTCTGTCCTTACGTCGAGGAAGAGTTCTACGCCGTCGGAGAGTTCTACCGCGATTTCTCCCAGGTCAGTGATGAGGTTGTGGTGAGGGCTCTGGCCGGCAGGCTCTAGGGATTCGGCTCAGCTTGAGAGGAGATCCGCGTATCCCTTCTTCTCCAGCTCGACCGCGAGTTCGTAGCCCCCGGAGGCGGCTATCCTGCCTTCATGCATCACGTGGACGGTGTCAGGTCTGAGATAGTCTAGGATCCTGGCGTAGTGGGTTATGACGAGGAAGGTCGTTCCTCTCTCCTCGTTGAGCTTCTTGATGGCTGAGGCGACGATCCTGACGCTGTCGATGTCCAGACCCGAGTCCGTCTCGTCGAGGATAGCCAGCTTGGGGTTGAGAGTCGCCAGCTGGACGATCTCCGCCCTCTTCTTCTCGCCCCCCGAGAAGCCCTCGTTGAGGTACCTCTTGGTGAAGGCGTCGCTCATCTGGAGCAGCCTGAAGTTCTCGACGAGTAGTCTGTGGAACTCGGAGGCGCTTAGCTTCTGCTGGTCCTCGCCCCTGACTGCGAGGTAGGCCCGCCTCAGGAAGTTCGCCATAGTGACGCCGCTTATCTCTACGGGGTACTGGAAGGCGAGGAAGAGTCCAAGCCTCGCCCTCTGGTCCGGGGAGAGGCCCAGTATGCTCTCACCGTTAAAGAGGATGTCGCCCCTCTCGACGGTGTATTTCGGATGCCCCATAACCACCATAGCCAACGTGCTCTTGCCGCTGCCGTTGGGCCCCATCAGGGCCGCCACCTCACCCTTCCTCACGACCATGTCCACGCCCCTCAGAATCGTCTTGCCCTCGACGCTAGCCCAGAGGTCTCTTATCTCGAGCAACCATGCGCACCATAAAACACTGTTATACGGCTCGATATTTAATGCTTTGGATATGACGTTCGGATAGTGTCCAAATAAGGCTTTAAATACTGTCTTGGGGGCGTCTATTTCTACTCGCTAGGCTATTGTGGGAGGGCCTCAGCTATATAAACCCGTTATTTAGACACTACCTTTCTGGCCTTGGAAATCCGTATAGTGTTGTCTGCCCTTTTCCCCTGAATATTGCTTCGTTTCCCCGTAAGTCCAACTGTATTGGTAATGTTTCTGTTCTCCATGCCTAATAGGTGCTTTAGTTTAGATTTCTCCTTCTTTACTACTCCTATCTCTTTTTCTATTCCTTTTATGTTTGTTGGTGTGTGGTGGGTTTCTCTTGGTAGTATTGGTTCCTTTGGGGTCTTTATGTATCTTGGTAGTGGTTCTTTGGAGCTCTCTATGGGGTATAGTGTGTTTCCGTGCATATCTGGGCCCTTCTCGTATTTTATGGCCAGTAATGCTTGTTATAATGTGTCTTGGCTTTTATCTTCTTGTTCTCTCCCTCTGCTCTCTCTATCATTCTCCTCAATAGGGGGTTTGGAGAGGTCCTTACGTATGGTGTGTTTGGCTCTTAGTGGGTGCAGGGTTGGGGATGGTGGGTCCATTACTCTTTATATGTGGGGCCGGTGGAAGGATCTTCCCGAACGGGTGATGGGTATGGAGGGGGAGAAGATGTTGGCGATTGACTCGGGGATAGAGGTGGTGGGGAGTGTGATGGCTTCTCTGTGGATGAGGCTTAGTGGCGAGGAGCTAGGGAGGTATGAGGGGTATTACGGTGTCTTCAGGGACTATGGGTAGACGAGGGCATGCGACACTACAAGTCTTTCCTAATCATGCAGAGATTCGCCGCCGAGGCGTGGCGAGAGCTATCCGAGAGGTTCCTAGAGGTCCTTAGATACCCTGTGGATAGGGTTTTGAACATCACTCTGACACCAGACGGAATCATTGTTGTGCAGAACGAGTTGGATGGAAGGCTGAGGACTCTGATGATACTCTCCATCGCAACGCTTAGATGGCTAATATACGAGGCCACTGCTGGAGAGACACCGCCGAGAATCTACCACCTACCACCACTTAACTCGATAGTCCTAGAGAGGGAGCAGATAGAGAGGTTCCACATAATGGCGTGGCCATACGAGATGAAGACACAGTATGAAGGAGATCCTCTCAAGAATCTGGAGGATATATAGGCAGGAAGCCCTTGGGAGGCTGGCCATGCCGGCGCAGGGATAAAACCCGGAGGCCGGTATGATTGAGGATTTAACGCTCACCCAACTGTCGGGTGCTGTGATGTATCATTTAACGTCCGGCCTCCTATAGGGTTTCCCAGATGCTGCACGGGTGGTCTAGCCGAGCCCCTCCCCCCTTCTCTCCCTTTTCTCATGTATACCTATGGAGTAAGGAGTACCATCGCTATCAGGTGTAGGCGGCTGGGACGCATCCACATGAAGCCGTCTCCCCATCCTCCATCATAAATACCCGAGACGCCGACGCGCTGGCGGAGGAGAAGGATAAAAATGGTGGGGGACGATAGGGCTTGGGAGAGCTTGAGGAGAAGCGTTAGGGAGCTGTCCGAGGCGGAGGAGGGCGAGGAGGTCGAGCTGCGGGGCTGGGTCTGGAGGAGGCGGAGCCACGGTAAGCTAGTCTTCGTGGATCTCCGGGACGCCACAGGAGTCGTCCAAGTAACCGTCAAGTCGGGGGTGGCGGAGGATCAGAGCTTCGCGGCCGCCAGCGAAGTTGGGAGGGAGGCCGCGGTCCTCGTCAGGGGCGTGGTCCGTCGGGACCCTAGGGCTCCAGGCGGCGTCGAAGTGAGCTGCAAATCCTTCGAGGTTCTGGGCAGGGCGATGGAGGACTTCCCCATCAGGAAGGGAGTCTCCCCGCGAGTACTCTACGACTATAGACACCTCTACCTCAGGAGTCCGAGAGTCTCGGCCCTGATGAGGGTTAGATCAAACATGCTTTGGGCAATACACGAGTTCTTCAGGGCCGAGGGGTTTGTCGAGGTAGACTGCCCCACCCTGGTCACGGCAGCTGTCGAGGGCGGGGCGACGCTCTTTAAGGTGGATTACTTCGGGAAGCCCGTCTACTTGACCCAGAGCGTCCAGTTCTACCAAGAGGCCGCGATCTTCGCCCTCGAGAGGGTATACAGCGTCCAGCCGAGCTTCAGGGCAGAGAAGAGCAGGACCACTAGGCACCTGACCGAGTTCTGGCATGTCGAGGCAGAGGTGGCGTTTGCAGGCTTCGAGGACCTGCTAGACCTTGTGGAGAGGCTGGTGAGGCGGGTCGTCACTAGGACTGCGGAGCTCTCCGAGAGGGAGCTGAGGATCATCGGTAAGGGGATAAGGACGGAGGAGGTTGAGGGGAGGTTCCCCAGGATCACCTACGCGGAGGCGCTTGACATACTCTCGAGGCACGGCGTCGAGGCCTACTGGGGCATGGACATAGGGGCCGATGAGGAGCGGATAATCTCTAGCGAGTTCGAGACGCCGGTCTTCCTAACCCACTTCCCAAGCAAGATCAAGCCCTTCTACCACAAGCCAGACCCAACCAACCGGGAGGTTACTCTGAGCGCGGACCTCCTCGCGCCGCATGGCCACGGAGAGATAGTCGGGTCGGGCGTGAGGATCGAGAACTACGAGGAGCTATACAACAGGATCGTCGAGGAGGGGCTGAGGCCCGAGGACTACTCCTGGTACCTAGATCTGCGGAGGTTCGGCTCTGTCCCCCACGCAGGCTTCGGGCTGGGCGTCGAGAGGGTCCTCAAGTGGATCCTTAACCTGCCTCACGTCAGGATGGCCTCCCTCTTCCCGCGGACCCCCACGAGAGTAGCGCCATAGATTGACGCGGGCCAGGGCATAGTTTTTTGTGAGATTTAGTTCCGTGTTTCGGGCTTTGGGCACCGTATAGTGTTGTTTGTCCTTTTCCCTGAATGTGACTTCGTTTCCCCATAAGTCCAACTGTATTGGTACGTTGCCGTGTGTTGGGGCCACTACTCTTTATGTGTGGGGCCGGTGGAGGGTCTTATCCGAAACGGGTGATGGGGAATAGGAGGATGGTGGAGAGGTTCCACTTGGTGGCGAGGCCATACGAGATAAAGACACAGAATAAGGAGGTGTAGGGATATTGAAGTTCTATGCAGATGTCCACAGGACTAAGAAGAATAGCGAGAGGTACAGGATAACATACAATGCTGACGGAACGACTTTCAGGCATGTAGACAGCCTCGGCGAGATCCCTGCTGGGCCCGGAGACAGGCTATTCATGGCTACACTACCACCCCAGCATACTGACGTTGCTGTAGAACTCTATGGAGGGGAGTGGAGGTCTATTATCTTAGGAGGCTTAGGACCAAGTTTTTATGCGGGGCTTGGGGATGGCCTTGTGTGGCTAGGGTATCTAGGCTGCTCGGTCTGCTGATGATGATGTTCTCGCCCACCGGGTTCATCCTCTATACACTCTGGATCTTTGGGTACATACCTGGCCTCGACCCCTGGCTCGCGGTGCTGGTAACGAACTACGCCATCGCTACCGCCTTCTTCGGCGTGCTAGGCGTCCTGGGATATCTGGTCCTGACGGCGCCTAGGGAGCATAGGAGGAGGGGTGAGGGGCAGCGTGAGTAAACGTTACCCAGCGGTCTCGGGATACTTCTACGAGTCCAACCCAGAGAGGCTTAGGAGACAGATAGAGGCGTGCTTCAGGTCTCCGCACGGTCCCGGAGCCCTGCCAGCTTGGGGCGGAGCTAGGAGACCCCCCATCATCGTCTCACCACACGCTGGCTACATCTACTCTGGGCCTGTGGCGGCCCACGGCTTCCTCGAAGCCTCTAGGCGTTCGCGTCCGGAGACGGTGGTGATAATTGGGCCGAATCATCACGGGGAGGGGACGGAGGTCTCGGTGTATCCTGAGGGAACGTGGGTAACTCCTCTCGGGGAGGCGAGGATAGATCTGGGCTTAGCCAAGCGACTCATAGAGGTCAGCGACCTCATCTCGATGGACGAGTATAGCCACGCCTACGAGCACTCGATAGAGGTTCAGCTACCATTCCTACAATACATCTATGGCGAGTTCTCCTTCGTCCCGATATGTATGCTTAACCAGTCGATCGACGCCGCGCTTCACGTCGGAGAGGCCTTGGACAAGGCGATCAGCGACCCCAGCAAAGTCTTGGTGATAGCTAGCTCAGACTTCACACACTACGAGCCGCATGACGAGACTGTGAGGCGTGACAGGCCGGTCATAGAGAGGATCTTGGCCCTCGATATCGAGGGTTTCTACTCAGAGATGAGGGACAGGGGGGCGACGCTCTGCGGCTACGGAGCTATAGCGGCCGCGATGCATTATGCAAAGCTCAAGGGGTACAGGTCCACGAAGCTCCTAAAATACGCTACAAGCGGAGACACCAGTGGAGACAAGTCGGCGGTGGTCGGCTACGCCTCAATAATCCTCGACGCGCCCGAGTAGCCTAAGCTCCTCCAGGTTCGTTGAAGCGGTGATGAGCCTCGTCAGAGTAGGCGTGGTACTTGAGTATGATGGGGCACCACTCCCTCTCGGGGCAGTACCCGAGATGCATACACTTCTCGCCCATGAGTCCCCTAAGCCACGGAGCAGCCCTCTCGACCTCCCTCCAAACCTTGTAGGCCAAAGCCCTCTCCTCCCACTGGGCCGCGCTACAGGTCCTCGTCGCTACGAAGCCCATGGGGCTGAGTAGGTTGAAGAGATTATAGACCCTGATGACCCTGACCCTCATCGCGTTGGGTAGGGCATAAAGGGCTGCGACGCCCTCGCCGTCGCCCACTAGGGTCTGGTAGAGCTCGCAGAGCTCGCTACACGCGTCCATGAAATGTTTGTACTTGGTTTCAGAGGACTTGATCTGGGGGGGAGCCACGGTTCTCCGCTCGGGGCTTCTCACCCACATCTCCGCCGCCTCCACGATGGACTCAACAGTGGTAGGGATCGTCCTGTGTCGGATTGCCTGGTGATAGGCCGCTAGCGAGAGAGACTCCACCGTCACCGCCCTCACGAGACCAGACATCTGCTCCGCCGCGACATCGTTCCTGAGCAGATCCTCCACTCCCTCAACGTGATCGAGCCTTAGAAGTTCGGCCTCAGCCGCCGGTCCATCGCCGCAGAGGCGCTGGACCAGGCCATCTGGGGGCCTCAGCGGGTCCGTGGGTGCGTAATAGCACCACCTAGAGCTGAACTTTAGCCTCGCTTCGAGGAGGAGCGGCATACTATTGGCAGCCAGCTCGGTGATTTTGCTCGCGATCAGTCTGATCTCTTCGGTGACAAGCCCGATCCCACGCCTACTCTTCATTATCAGGTAGACATGGGATTCTAACGGCAGAGTTGCATAGAGGGAGGTGGCTGATGAGAGGGGCAGGACGTACCTCGCGTCCTCGAGGTCGACGCCGCCCTGTATGAGCTGTGAGTAGACCCTGTAGCACCTGTCCATCACCCGCTCGTACGGGCTCTCTAGACGCTTCCCCCTAAGCTCCGCCGGGGTCAATATTCGCTCCCTAGACAGCTGGGCCCTCCTCTGGCTCTCCTGTAGATAGCTCCCGAAGTTTGGGGCGACGAGGAGCATCGAGGATAGTCGGCTACAGTTGGTTATCTCCCAGAAGAGAACGGCGGAGGTTGTGAGCGATGCGTGGCCCCTACGGGTCGACTCCCAGTGGACCCTCCCGGCGAGCTTTCTGACGTCCTTCCCGCGAGAGCGGAGATGCGACAACCTCTCCTTCACGCCCACACCCTGAAAGGTCCCAACCCCTTCTAGCGCCAGAACCTCGTCAGGTCCGAGAGTGAGCTCTCCGTCCGCGTAGGTGGGCCCGACCGAGAGGAGCGTCAGGTCCAAGTCCGTGGTGTACATGCGCCACTCTTCAAGCGGACCCCGCGCTAAAAACAGTATCCCCCGCCCTCATAAGTGTGGCTGCAGAGGGCCCCTAGAGCTGGCGGACGGGGAGGATGGGGGAGGGAGATATAATAATATGCTCCAGGCCGACTTTATCTTCGGCTTTGGGGGCAGCGGGCGAGGCTGTACAGCCCAAGAGACTCTACAGATCTTCTCGCCACAAGATTGTGGCCGGGGTCTTAGGTGGTGTGGGAGAGTACTTGGGGGTTGATCCGAACATTATCAGGCTGATTTTCGCCGTAGTCCTAGTCCTGAACCCGTATGTTGCCTTGGCCAGCTACGTGGCCGCGGCTATCCTCCTCCCGAGCGAGGAGGAGGGCCAGACAACTAGGGTGAGCGTGGAGAGGGCGGTGTTAGCTGTCACCGCGCTCATCATGATCTTCGTTGGGCTTAACTTCGTCTCATCCATCACGCCTGTGCAGCAGATAATAGCGTTGTTGGGCCTAGTTACCCCGATAATCGGGCTGGTCCTCCTAGTCGCGGGGGTCGCCCTGCTGCTTAGCGTGCTTCGAGAGAAGGGGAAACCTCCCTAGCCCTTGCCCTAGAGGCCGCAAACATCAGCCCTAGGGGGAGTATAGAGAAGAGGGCTGAGTATAGGAACATGTCCGCGTATCCCGCTATCTCAGCTAGGGAGCCCCAGAGGTATCCGCCGATGACCCCACCGAGGCTGAAAGTGAATCCGTAGAGCCCCATGAAGGCTCCGCGCA
The DNA here is from genome assembly GCA_032249095.1 of Candidatus Caldarchaeales archaeon. Taxonomy (GTDB): domain Archaea; phylum Thermoproteota; class Nitrososphaeria_A; order Caldarchaeales; family Calditenuaceae; genus HRBIN02. Next base: position 18,535 of record JAVVGN010000020.1, read on the forward strand.
CAGCCTCGGGCATGAGGTCTGAGGCATAGGCGATAGAGACGACGTAGAGGCCTCCAAACGTCAAGGCGTTGAGGGACTGGGTAAGGGCGACCGCCAAGCTGTCGTTTAGGGCGCCTGTCAGCCCAAGCCTCAGCGGAAACGCGAGGAGGCATATCGCGAGTACGGGCCTCCTACCAACCCTGTCGGAGAGCCTCCCGAAGTAGATCATGGCCGGTATCTCCGCCAGACCCATTAGTGCGAAGGCGAGAGAGATCTCGATGGGAGAGGCTCCGAGGCTGTTCGCCATGTGGAGGGGGAGGAAGCTTACGAGCGCGGAGTTGGCCGTGAACGCCAGGGTTAGCATTAGGAGGAGCAGCCCAGACGGCCCCCTCAATAGGATCCGCGCCCTAACCCCGCTCCCCCTCGACTCCCTCTCGCCATGGAACTCGCGGAGCGGTAAGAGAATGATTGCGGATGAGAGTGTTATTATTCCGGTCATTATGAAGACGCCTTCGAGCCCCATAGCGCTCGCTATGGCTCCTCCAGAAAGGGAGCCTGGGATCCAGCCTATGCTCCCGCCTATCCTTATCTGCCCGAACCCCTCCCCTCGGGAGGCTCCCGCTCTGTCCAGCGAGTCTATGGTGTAGGCGGTCGCTAAGGTGATTGAGGCCGAGAAACAAGCCATGAAGACGGTGTATATCGACGCAAGGAGTAGGGGGTCGGTGGACCACGGGATAAGCATGACCATTACTCCGCCGGCGAGAAGGTTTGGCTGCAGCACCCTCAGCCTACCCAACGCGTCCGAGACGCGGCCCATATAGTAGCCGTAGAGTCCGGACACAATGCTTGAGACGCTGAAGACGAGGCCGACCTGGCTCGGACTGAGGCCCCTACTCTCGAGAAGGATCGGAAAGAAAGGCATTGAGATCGCGACTGAGAGGAAGATGAGGAAGTACCAGGCACGAAGCGCCGAGAGGGGGGATAAACTCATCTACCCAACGGGTAGGCCCCAAACATATATACCTGAGCAGAGCGGTTTCGCAACCGCCACTCTCCACAGTATCTGTCAAAAACTAAAATATGTGGCGAGGAGGGTAGGCTTGGGATGCGCCTCTCCAGCCTGGCTCTATATGTTTTCCTAGGGCTTGCGGTCTGCTCGAGCTCTGTTTGGGGTTATCTCGCACTAACTAGGCCCATGGGGGCGGAGGCTATGCGGGGCCTCACCGAGCGGGCGGGGGAGGCGGAAGGGGCCCTTGCTTTCCAGGCGGAGACGGCTGCTTCGTGGATCTCCTTGGCCTCCTGGGCAGCGGTAGCGGCGACCCTCGCATATAAGGGAGTTGTGAGGCACCTCTGGTCCAAGAGCATGTTTGACTACTCCATCTTCAGGCTCATGGTCAGGATGAGGGGCGCCTCCACGAGGGTCAGGATGCTGCGGAGCCTCGAGAGGCCCATGAATCGCTACCAGCTGGCGAGGGAGCTAGGTATTGACTGGAAGACTGTGGACAGGAACATCGAGTTGCTGAAGAGCCACGGCCTCATTCTAGAGAGCCAGGGCGGGGCTGGCGAGAGGTTTTACACCCTGAGCCCCTACGGGCAGAAGCTCCTAGATCTTCTGGAGCAGCTGAGCGACGAGCCGCGGCAAGGCTAGGCCAGCCACACAGCGCCCACAAGCACTCTAGAGGAATCTTTATCACTCTCTCGGCGTCAGAATTCGCGGCTTGGCCTTATCGACTAGGGCTGGTGTTGTGATGCAGGCCGGTCTCCCGAGGCCATACACCTCCTCGAGGCCGGTAGTGGTCATGGACCTTATGCTGCTCGGCCCCTATAGAGGTGAGGTGCTTGTTAGGGTTGATGCCGCGGGCCTCTGCCACTCAGACCTCGCGGTCATAGAGGGTGTGAGAAGGCCTCCCCTCCCGATAGTCCTGGGCCACGAGTGTACGGGCATGGTCGTGGAGGTGGGTGAGGGGGTCACCTCGGTCAAGAGGGGCGACAGGGTAGTCCTCTCCTTCGCGCAGAGCTGCGGCACATGCATCTACTGTGTCTCGGGCCGCCCAACCCTATGCGAGCCAGGGAGAGCTGCGAACAACGAGGGGAGACTCGTGACTGGGGGCACGAGGTTCAGGATCGACGATAGGGAGGTCCACCACCACCTCGGAGTCTCCGCCTTCTCCCAGTACATAGTCGTTCCCGAGTCCTCCGCAATACCAGTCAAGGTAGACATCTCTCCGGAGAGGTTAGCCCTCTTCGGCTGCGCGGTACCCACGGCCTTCGGTGCAGTGATAAACGTGGCTCGGGTCAGGCCCGGCTCAAGCGTCGCGGTCTTCGGATGCGGCGGGCTAGGTCTAAACCTAGTCCAGGCGGCTAAGCTGGCAGGCGCGTCCCGGATCATAGCCGTCGACCTTAGGGCCGAGAAACTCAGGAGGGCTGAGGCGCTAGGCGCGACCGACCTAGTTGACGCCTCGAGGGAGGACCCCGTCTCGAGAGTGAGGGGCCTGACGGAGGGGCGTGGCGCCGACTACTCCTTCGAGGCCACGGGGATAACAAAGGTCATGGAGCAGGCCTTCCTCGCGACAAGGAAGGGTGGCGTAACAGTGATACTGGGCGTCACGTCACCCGAGGACAGGCTGGTACTACCATCATGGACCATCGTGGGCGAGGAGCGAGTCGTCACAGGAGCCTACATGGGCTCCGTCGTCCCCCGCAGAGACATCCCCATGCTCCTAGAGCTCTACGCCTCAGGCAGGATCAAGCTCGACGAAATAATAACGGATACGATCAAGCTGGAGGAGATAAACGAGGGGCTGGAGAGGCTGGCCTCGGGCGAGGCCGTTCGACAGATAGTCAAGACTTGGTGAAGCGGCGCCGGCTATTAATGAGCTTAATTGTTGGACACTATCCTAAGTTAAATAAACAAGCTTTTAGCATAGAATTCGCCTAAAGCTCATGCTTCTGTCCTCGGGTATCCGTATAGCGTTGTCTGTCCCTTTCCCCTGAATATTACCTCGTTTCCCCATAGGTCTAGTTGTATTGGCATGTTTCCGTGTTCTATGTCTAGTATGTGTCTTAGTTTATGCTTTGTGGCTTAATTGTTAAATCCTCTGTTTTTTGTTGCTTATTTACGAACTCATCTCTAAAATTCCGTATCTTAGGTGTATGGTTATTGGTGCTATTGTTGTTTGGGCTTTGTATGTTGATTCTAGCCTCTCATACCATACCCCTTCATCATGCCACTTCTTAAGCCTCCTCCAAGCAGTCTTATACGAGCCATACTCTAGAGGCATATCCATCCACCTACACCCAGTGGTAAGAACATACAGTATACCATTCAAGACTATTCTATCATCAGCCCTAGGCCTACCAACCCTAAACCTAGGAGTAAGAAAAGGCCTAATGATATCCCACTCATAATCGCTAAGTTCACGAAGCCTCATAAAGAAAACCAAGAAAGAGAAGCTTAAATAATTTTGAGATGAGGTCTACGTTTACCTCTTGCGACGGAGAAGTGTGGTGTCTTCGCTCCTACTAGTGCAGAGTTTATGTTCCTAGTCAGGATGTCATGCATTGGTACGAGGTCTGGATATGTTGCAAACGCGTATGATGCCTTATAAGTGGGCGCCAGCTCTGTATTTCCGTCCTTATTCTCTATGCCAGCGGATTATCCAGAATTGCGGCACTGCCGGTAAATCCCTATTCTTGAATTAGTAGAGACCGAATCTCAGTGTTGTTAAGAAGGCGAAAAACTTGAAAGCGGCTTCTTTCTTTTTTGAGTACTTGTTTATTCCGGGCCCGTGAACATATATTTCTGACAATCGAGCCAGTTCTCTGTCAACGTAGCGGCCTGGAGTAGGAGCTACGCCTATCTTGTCATGCACTAATGGCGCTTTCTGGGGGTCTCTTAGCTCGCCGAGGACCGCATTCTTATTCTAGCGGGACGGCGGCGTCTCGTCGAGGCTTCAGGTAGCGCCTCATACCCTCCTCATACCTCCTTATCGCCTCTCCATACATCCTCAGAGTATACTCGATCTCGTCGAGGCCCTCGATGAGCCACTGTTTGACGGCAGGCTCCAGCGAGAATCTCAGGACGCCCCCCTCTGGGAGGGATATGGACTCTCTCTCCACGTCTATGTCGAGGACCATGCTGCCTGAGGCCGCTCTAGACCTCAGGTTGTGGAGCACTTCCTCCTCAAGCCTTATGCAGAGGAGACCATTCTTCACCGAGTTGGCGTAGAAGATGTCTCCGAAGGAGGAGGCTATGACGCACCTGATCCCGAAGTCCATCAGGGCCCAGACGGCGTTCTCGCGGGACGACCCGATCCCGAAGTTCCTGCCCGCCACCAGGATAACGGCGTCCCTGAACTCCGGCCGGTCTAGGACGAATCCCTCCTTCGGGCGCCCCTGCTCGTCGAACCTCCACCTATAGAACAGGTATTTACCGAGGCCCTTCCTCGTGAGGACCTTCAGGAACTGGGCAGGTATGATCTGGTCCGTGTCTACGTCGTCCATATCCAGCGGCGCCGCCTTCCCCACCACTCGCCTAACGGCTCCTCGCTCCACCATGCTTCAATATGCTTCATGGTTATCGAGACAGGATAAATAGTTTCCTAAGCGAGTCGGGTGATTCTCGGCCTGCAGCTAGTCTCCTGTAGGAGGCTATGAGTGTTTCCGATCTGGGCATGGTACTGTCAAGTTGGTATTACCTCTTCTCCTCTGGCCTGATGATGTTGTGCATCGCTGCAATTGCAGTTATCAACTCTTCTAGGCTCTTCAGTGTCTTCGCGTTTATGTTGTTGTGGAACCTCTTGGTCCTTTCCTTCATTTCTCTGAACCACCTCTTTATCCTGTTCCTATTCCCGAAGGTCTCGTGGATGTAGGTTATTCCAAGCCTATCCAATGCCCATCTATACCACGCTCCTCTATCCACAACTATGAGTGGCTTACATTCACATGAGTCCAATACCTTCCTTAGGAACTTGACTGCGCTTGGAATCCCTCTTCCCTTCGACGCGTATACAGCCAATACCTCTTTGGTATCCACATCTATTGCGGCCCATAGATAACAGGTCTGACCACTCACCTTCAGGACTGTCTCATCTACAGCGACCAGCCTCCTCATCCTTCTGGAAGGCCTGAAGATAGAGGAGAACCTGTGGACCCATATCCTGACCGATTCCCTAGATGCGCCGGTGAGACATAGCCTCTCGGATAGATCCCTCAAGCTAAGGCCCGCTATGAAGAGAAAGACGGAATAGAGCTTCTCGAGAGGAGAGTACCTATGGAACCGAAATAGATTGGAGAAAGAGTCCAGTACCGCGTCGATGACGTGCATCACGGCCAGAGACCGATCCCAAAAGGCCTTAAGTAAAACTTGTCAGTACCGACTTCGAGAGGTTTAAGAAATATATTGAGCATTGTGAGAGGTGTGTGGCGGTTTTCATCAGGGGCTTCGCGGACTCGGAAGGAAGTGTTGACAAGAATGGAAACATAATTATCTACAACACCGACCTAAGACTACTCACATATGTTAAGGAGCTTCTTAGGAGATTTGGCATAGAGTCTATTGGGCCAAGACTCTGTATTCAACGAGGAACTATAATACGTGATCCTAAGACGGGGAAGCACTACTCGCGCAACAAGGATTGCTACTTCCTCTATATTCGAGTCAACAGTAATATGAGCTTCTACAGATACATGGGCTTTACTATTAGGAGGAAGCAGATGTGGCTAGAAAGCTACATCAAGAGAACCACTAGAATACCTACCCCCTCCCCCAACCATTTCCCAACAGACGCTCCCACACTCATCATATCAATTAACTAATTTCGGGCCCATCGGGACTTGAACCTAGAGTCGTCGTACTACGGACAACTCTAGGCCGGGTCTCGGTGAGCCATTCCATCACTGCTTGCCGGTCGGTCTCTACGTCCATGCCGCCTCACAACGCCTGCAAACCTGCTCAGATAACTTCGAGTGTCCTCATAAAATATACTGTATAATTAGATAGTGTCCAAATAAGGCGTTATATTTAAAGGCCTGTTGATTTGTCTTGTATGTTATGGATGTTGTGGCCCTAGTTTCGAGCTGTTTTATGCGTAATAAAAAAGTAGGGAGGTTAAGGTCCTAGCAGTGTTGGACTACATGTTCCATGGTAGCTGTAGGAAGGTCTCTAGGGTCCTTAGCATGGGTTTGGAGCCTATAAGCAAGTCTGCCGTCCACTACCTCGCCAAGAAGGTATCTAAAATCAGGGTCGCTAGGGAGCCTAGGTATAGGAGGTGTATAGCTGTTGATGAGACTAAGCTACGTGTCAAGAAATCCTACGTATACATATGGTCTGCAGTAGACGTAGATTCCAAGGAATTATTGGCTCTGGAGGCGTCTTATGGGAGGAGCAGCCTGAATGCCCTAT
>JAVVGN010000021.1:0-24881 GCA_032249095.1 Candidatus Caldarchaeales archaeon
GCCAAAAGGTAGCGAAGAGAGACGAAAGAGCCCAGGAATTAAGCCACAAGGCAATTTATATTAGCTTATGTCTCGTATCTTGGATACCCGTATAGTGTTATCTGTCCCTTTCCCCTGAATACTACCTCGTTTCCCCATAGGTCTAGCTGTATTGGTACGTTGCCGTGTGTTGGGGACACTACTCTTTATATGTGGGGCCGGTGGGGGGTTCTTCTCCGAGCGAGTGGTGAGGAATGGGGAGGGAAGAGGTTGGGAGTGGGATGGTGATGAGGTTCCAGTTGGTGGCGAGGCCATACGAGGTAAAGACACAGAATGAGGGGGTGCAGGGATATTGAAGTTCTACGCAGATGTCCACAGAACTAAGAAGAATGAAGAGAGATGTGGAATAACATATACTACGGACGGAACGACTTACAGGCACACCAACAGCTTCAGCGAGATCCCTGCTGGGCCCGGAGACAGGCTAGTCATGGATACACTACCACCCCAGCATACTGAGGGTGCTATAGAACTTCTGAGAAAGGGAGTGGAGGTCAATTATCTTAGGAGGCTTACGCTGATTGAGAAGGTGCACAGGGAGCATACGCTTCCGAGGAGCGCTAGGGGAGACATAAAGGTATTGATGAGCATAGAGGAGAGGTGTTTTAGAAGTGTCACTGCGGACTTCTTGGTCATGCGGAGGATGATTCTGGCACACAGGTCTCTATCGAAGACTCATCAGCAACTACTAAATAAATACAGGGCTTTGTCTGAGGCTGAGAGGGAGGTTCTGAAGCCAGCTATCTCCTCCATAGAGAAGCAGATGGGGGAGATGGCTGGGATGATCGCTGAGGAGGCCGGTAAGAGGTATCCGACCTATAATAGGCTTGTTGAGGCTCTTGGTGTAAGTGATCCTTCGGCGTTGGAGGCGTTGGCTGAGGTACTGCTACCGGAGTGGCGTTCGTGGAGGAGGATAAGGAACTTCTTCGGACTATGGAGGAGAGATAAGAAGACATACTTCCACAGGTCGAAAGCTGCTAGACATGCCCTTGAAAGACTAACGATAAGTCTAAAGGGATACAATATAAGGGGAAGAGAACTAAAAGAAGTCCTAAAGATCATCTGGATAAATTTGAAGGCCCAGGAGGCCGAGCTGACCGCTCCAGCCTGACGGAGAAAAGACCCAGAGGGCTGAAGCGGCCGTGTGAATACACCTGCCACTCCCTATTAAGTTGTGTGGTCATAAGAATACACCTTCCAGCCTTCTGGGCCTCTCTAATGTCAGTCCGGCGAAATGCGACCCCTCCCCTTTTCTCCCCTCTCAAAATTACGGTTACTTTTATAATCTGCCTTTTGGACCAGTTCCACTATCTATTTTCTTATTTTATCTGCCAGCGGCAATATTCTTATCTCGCTTCCCGAAATTATGTTTGGAGCAAAAACGATGGGCGTATTCATCAAGCTCGCGCCGCGGTTTAGGGAGGCGAGGCGGGAGCTAGAGGATATGCTTGGTGAGCGAGCGCGCGGCGTGGAGTTTGTCGAAAGCCTCTCGGGGGTCACCTTCTCCTCGGGGGACAAACTAGTCGTAGTTGGAGACGACAGGGATATTCTACAGACATTACACTCAGTCTTTTGCAACGATATAGGCGTCCTGGCCGTGAGTAAAGAGGCGACTAGAGGGTTTCTCTCACAGTGCATGCTTGACGACCTCTCAGAGGCCCTTGAGAGGCTCCAGAAAGACCAATACACGGCAGAGAGCTTGAGGGCCCTCGAGGTGAGGATTGATGGTGGCGGACCCTACATCGCCTTTAACGACGCAGCACTCTTCGCGCAGACCAGCGCCACCCTCGTTGAATACAGCCTACACGTAGACGGCGAACTGATTTGGCGCGACGTTGCTGATGGAATTATCATAGCCACCCCACTCGGGTCCAGCGGCTACTCCCTCTCTGTGGGGGGACCACTAATACACCAGGGAGCCAACGCACTCGTCATATCGCCCGTGAACTCGATCGATATTACGAGAAGGCCCATAGTGGTAAGCGGGGACTCCACCATACTTATCGAGGACATCTCGTCGAGGAGTGGTGTTGAGACCATAATCGACGGATTCCTCAGGATACCTATTGAGGGTGAGATGGTTGTGACGAGTTTCCAGCCCCCAGTTAAGTATATCAGGCTTGAAGGGCTATCTCACATTGCTAGCAAGATAGAGAAGAAGCTTCATCTGGCAGAGGAGCTGCTCGACGCGCCCCCCTCAGTCAAGCTGATACTTAAGACCATTCAGTATGAGGGGCCACTATCATACTCCCAGCTACTCAAGAAGACGATGCTCCCCGAAAGAACCCTGAGACATGCGCTGAGCATTCTACTTTCAAGGCGAATAATAGCTAGAGTTCCTCTCGCGAGAGACGCGAGGCACAAGATATATTACATCCCCGGCGTCCACCGAGTGAGTGATCTTAGGCAAGGCGAGTAAACCGACAAGGCTTTGGCGGCGCTCATGGGAGATGAGTGAAATGGTGAGATTTTGGTCGTGTGTCAAGCTGGCCTTGGGTATCCGTATAGTGTTGTCTGCCCTTTTCCCCTGAATATTACCTCGTTTCCCCATAAGTCTAGCTGTGTTGGTATGTTTCCGTGTTCTAGTCTAGTCCTAGTATGTGCTTTGGTTTAGGTCTCTCCTTCCTTACCACTCCTATCTCTTTCTCTGGTGTGTCCGGCTCCTTGTGTGTGTAGGGTTGGGGTATGGCCCGATATTGGGGCCACTACTCCTTATATGGGGGGCCGGTGGAGGGTTCCTATCCGAATGGGTGAAAACCTGGGGAGGGAAGAGGTTGGGAGTGGGATGGTGGAGAGGTTCAAGTTGGTTACGAGGCCATATGAGATAAAGGCTGGGGGAGAGGAGAATTGTCTGAGTTAGTGGGGTCTTCGTTGACTTCGGACGTAACAGGGTCTATGCTCTTCCGGAGGATGGCGGTGAGGATGTGATAATCTTCGGCGGCTTCTTGGAGATGTTTGAGAAGTTGAGGCCAACGATGGTGGTTGCTGATAGTTATCTGAGGAGGCTCCTACCAACCATGAGGCGGCTTGGCGGGGCGACGTCCCTGAGGCTTAGAGATTTGAAAGCGGTCTCCGAAGTGAGAAGGAACAATGGTCTTAGGAAGAAGGATGAGAATGGCGTGAAGGTTCTGAGAGGGATGTTCTATGTGGCCAAACATACGCGGACCACAACAAATGATCCATTAGCAAATGAGATTCATAAGATATTAAGACGCTACACGGAAGGGCTGGCGACTAGGATTCATGAAAAGGCTATAGAGCTACCGCTCTACTGGATGGCCGTCGAGAGGCTCGGTCTTAAGGATCCTTTACTGGCCTACATCATCTCCCGCGACACCATCGTCTTCAAGACATTGTCTAGGACTGGGTTGGAGACGCGTTATGAGTTGTTCAGACGTCGATGGAAAAGTAGAGGATTACGGAGCCAACTACTGATACGATTGGCATACGCAACAGTCACACATAGAAATCAGAGGTATTTATCTGTCTATGAGAGCTATCGTCAGAGGGGTAAGAGACAATGGCAGGCAATCCTAAGGGTGGCGAAAAGAATCCTCAGAGACATTAGGAGACTAGCGATGGAGGCCCAGGAGGCCGAGCTGACCGCTCCAGCCTGACGGAGAAAAAACCCAGAGGGCTGGAGCGGTTCAAGGCGAGTTCCCGCCAATACATAGAGTGGCGTGGTCCACATCTACTTCCTTCCTGCCTTCTGGGTCTCTCTAATGTCTGGCTGGAGAAGTCCCAACCCCTCCCCCCTCTTTCCCATATACATGAAGCCTCTTTCAACTAACTTACTCTCCCCAGTCCTCCCCCACTTCCTCAGCCAGCCTGAGAGTACTCCTTCCGCCTAGTATTAGTCCCTTTTAAGTCTTTATGTATCTTGACTTCTATCGAGTAGATGTGCGGCAACCCCTAGGCGGAAGCCTCGCAGAGAGGCAGGAGGCCCTAAAGACTTTCATGAGGAAGTATCCGCAGGCGGTGACCGTTCTGACCACCAAGATCGAGGGCACCTATCACGGAATGACGATAGGCTCCCTGACCTCGGTGTCTCTAGACCCTCCACTCATCTTGGTAGCTATTGATAGGAGCTCGCGCCTATATGGTCAGCTGCAGAGACTCGACTTCTTCGCCATCCACCTGCTCTCCAGCGAGCAGGTGTGGCTGAGCGAGAGGTTTGCTGGAAGGGTCCCGGGCTTAGCCGACAAGTTCGGGGGCCTGGAGGTCGAGGAGGGCCCCGGCGGAGTACCCATTATCAAGGACTGCAACGCCCATCTCGTATGCCGCCTCTACAAGATATACGACGCGGGTGACCACGTCCTGGTTCTCGGCGAGGTCATCTACTCGGCTGTTAAGGGCGACTTCAGACCCCTTATATACCTGGATCGCCGATACTGGACGGTGGCTTATGACGATAAGGGCTAAATCTTGGGACTAACTATTGACTTACGCGTGATGATACCGACCTGCGCTGAGGGCGCCGCGCCCCGTGACGACCATGTCTCCTCTCTGATCATGCCCGTTGGTGAGACGTCTTGATAATCCAGCTCTACGGACACCTCCGCGTCGCCGCGGGAGCTGCTGAGATAGAGCTGAGGCTTGAAGGAAGGCGGCGCCTGAGGGAAGTTCTCGCCGACCTCCCTAGGAACATACGCGACGCGGTTGTGGGGGAGGACAGTTCGCCGAGGCCTGGCCTCTTAATCATGGTGAACGATGTTGACGCGAGAAGCGTATATAACTACGATCTCTATGTAGAGGACACCGACAAGATAACAATCATACCGATGATCCACGGGGGAAAAACCGAGCCTTTCGGTCCTCCGGTACACCCTGGCTGAGGCCCACCTAGACCACTATTCCTTAGGCAAGTCTTGTCCCGCCACGCCGCGTCTCAGACATGTGAAGACAAGCTAAGCATTTGGCAGGGCGGCAAACATCTTTAGGATGGGTTGGAAGAGGTTATAGGGGCTGGCCCGGAGAGATCATGTTTTGGAGATAGTCAAAGCGAGTTATGGTCCGTACAGGCTCGCGTCCGCTGAGGTAGTACAGGCATCGCGAGACCCGCTGGCGCTTCTAGACGTGCGCCCCTGGCCACCAGACATTGGCGTACAGTTCATAAGGCCCGAGCTGGTCGCCTCGGAGAGACACCTTGTCGCCGCCTTCTATGCGGCAGCCACAACGATGATTGCTGGAACGGCTCGTTCGAGACGCATCGAGGTGGAGCTGCTACTGAAGCTTACTGGAAGGACACAGATCTTAGACGCCCTAAATATCGCGGGACTACGGGGCGGAGAGACGAGGATTGTCGTCGCGGTGATCTCAGGCGGCGCCCAGGATCCGGCTGACTGGGTCGTGCGGGTCGCGGGTCTTCTGGGGGGGAGGCTGCAGCAAGTATCACAGGCCAGCGGTTCGAGGATGCTCCTAGAAATCTTCGCCCCTAAGGAGGCGAGGCTTCGCGCCATACCCCGCAGCAGCTACGCTGACCCACTAGAGCTGCTATTGATAGAGAATGTCGTAGCTAGCTACATCGAGTAACATGCATTTTTCTATTTTCTATTCGTACTTGTAGAGTGTCTGTACTTGGAAGTTTTCTGGAAGGCGCCCGAGGGACTTATAGTACTTCACGAGTCGATGAATCTTCGCTTCCACAAGCTGGAGCCTCTTCTTGTTGTACCTGTCCGACCTGTGGGTCTGGAGGTGAACGTGCATCCTCCTCGCCCTCTCTATCAGGCTCCTGAGATCCTCAGGTATCTCGGGCAGGAGATTGTTTTCCTCGAGAATCTTGGTTAGCCTTTTACCGGTCAGGCTCCTCACGAGGGGTATGCCGTGCTGGTCCCTCAGGATAACCCCGATCATGCTTGGCGGCATACCCGACTTAGCGTACTTCACTACGAGCGCCTCGACCTCGTCAGGAGAATAGGTGACCCACCCGTACTGCTGCTTGGTTATCGGGCGCGTGGAGCTGGAGCGCCCCCTCTTTCTCGCATGCATCCTGGCCATTTTGCCACCTGACCAAAACCAAGCCCTTATCGGCCATATATATATCTCATATTCGTTTCTTGCGTATTTTGCTAGCTGGTTAGCCACTGGCCTTCAAGGGGCCCATTTTGAATATAAACTGGGTTTGGAGACATAGCTTAGAAGATGATAACGAGGGAAAGGAAAGAGAGGGAGGGGCCGTGCTTTCCCAGCCCGCCACTAGAGAGGCCCAGAAGGCTGGAAGGTGTATTCTTATGACCACACAACTTAATAGGGAGTGGCAGGTGTATTCACACGGCCGCTTCAGCCTTCTGGGTCTTTTCTCCGTCAGGCTGGAGCGGTAAGTCCGGCCTCCTGGGCCTTCAATGTTATCCAGATGGTCTTTAGGACTTCTTTGAGGTCGTCGCCTCTTATTTTATGTCCCATTAGACTTATCGTTAGTCTTTCAAGGGCATGTCTAGCAGTCCTCGACCTGTGGAAGTATGTCTTCTTATCTCTCCTCCATAGTCCGAAGAAGTTCCTTATCCTCCTCCACGAACGCCACTCCGGTAGCAGTACCTCAGCCAACGCCTCCAACGCCGAAGGATCACTTACACCAAGAGCCTCAACAAGCCTATTATAGGTCGGATACCTCTTACCGGCCTCCTCAGCGATCATCCCAGCCATCTCCCCCATCTGCTTCTCTATGGAGGAGATAGCTGGCTTCAGAACCTCCCTCTCAGCATCAGACAAAGCCCTGTATTTATTTAGTAGTTGCTGATGAGTCTTCGATAAAATCCTGTGGGCCAGAATCATCCTCCGCATGACTAGGAAGTCCTCGGTGACCCTCCTGAACCATCTCTCCTCAATACTCATCAGGGCCTTTATGTCTCCCCTAGCGCTCTTCGGCAGCTTATGCTCCCTGTGCACCTTCTCAATCAACGTAAGCCTCCTAAGATAATTGACCTCCACTCCCTTTCTCAGAAATTCTATAGCACCGTCAGTATGCTGGGGTGGTAGTGTATCCATGAATAGCCTGTCTCCGGGCCCAGCAGGGATCTCGCCGAAGCCGTCTACGTGCCTGAAAGTTATTCCGTCAGTAGTATACGTTATCCTGTACCTCTCGCTATTCTTCTTAGTCCTATGAATATCTGAACATCTGCGTAGAACTTCAATATCCCTGCACCTCCTTATTCTGTGTCTTTATCTCGTATGGCCTCGCCACCAACTGGAACCTCTCCACCATCCTCCTATTCCCCATCACCCGTTTCGGATAAGACCCTCCACCGGCCCCACATATAAGGAGTAGTGTCCCCAACACACGGCAACGTACCAATACAGCTAGACCTATGGGGAAACGAGGTAGTATTCGGGAGAAAAGGACAGACAACACTACACGGATACCCAAAACCCGAAACACGGAACTAAATCTCACAAAACTATGACTTTTAAAAACCCCAATATTCACACTGCTGACCGGCACTTTCTCCGAGTTCTTTGGATTTTAGGCATTTTTTGCCTCCAAACTCACGTATATGAATAGATGCGGAATCACTCAACACCGGAGATATAGGGTTGAGGAGGCGGGAGGCGCTCTCAAGCGTCTTAAAGACGGGTGTCGCCGTTGCTGCGGCGGCCGCCGCGGGAGCGGTCGGTGGATACTTTCTCGGCTACTCCACAGCTCGGCCAGAGCGAGGGACCGCTGAGAGCGGTGCGCGCCCAATCAAGATCGGGTTCCAAGTCCACAGGACAGGCATCGGCGCGCCCTATGGATACTGGTATGAGAGGGTTGCTAACGCCGCCGTCGATTATATTAACCGGACAGGAGGCATCGCTGGGAGGCCGGTCCAGCTTGTCGCTGAGGACGACGAGACGAGTCCGGTAAAGGGGCCCCAAGTTGTTGAGAGGCTGGTCCTGGTGCAAGATGTGGACTTTATACTGGGCGCCCTGTTCTCTGACGTTGTCTTGGCGTCGGGGCCTAGGGCAGGCGAGCTGAAGAGGCCCTACTTCGCGGTGAGCGAGGGCACGCACGTCCCCTTCGGACTCCTAAACAGGTGGTGCTTCCAGCCCGGAATCACTGATGTTCCGGGACAGGTGACGGCCGTCGCGAGGTGGATCTTCGAGAATCTTGGAACAAGGATAGCGATGATTTACCCGGACTACGCGTTCGGATACGACCACCGAGACGCCTTAACAAGGGCCGCCGAGAGGTATGGGGCCAGGATCGTGGAGAAGATCCCGATCCCTCCCGGTGAGACCAGCTTCACCAAATACTTCACAAGGATTCCGAGGAATATTGACGTGCTGTACCACGTTATGGTGGGAGATGTCTTAACCTTCGTTAGGGAGCTTGGAGAGTTCCTCGGCAAGGATCGGCCCGAGATGTTTGGATTCGTAGACTCGATCGAGGCTACACCGCTCTCTGCCCCCGGCCTAGAGTATCTCGAGGGGACATATTTCTGGGAAGGCTTCCCCAGATACCTTGACGGCTACGACACGCGTTACCACAGGCTCTACAGGGAGGCCGTCGGTGTGGACGAGTCTGGAGCAGACAAGTCCGACCCGTCTAGGGTCTCGGCGTACAGTCACATGTTCGGCGTCTGGGAGACGCTCTTTGTGATCAAGCAAGCCGTGGAGCAGAGCGGCTACTCTAGGCCGACGCGCGAGGACTACGAGGCCTTTGTCACGACCCTCGAGGACATGGACTGGTTCAACGAGGGGATTTGGCACCCGCAGGGCGACAAGTTGTTTAGCGGCAAGCTGCACCAGTCCTTCGGACACCAGTTCGTCTCGCAGGTTAGGGGTGGGAGGCTTGTGGTGGTTCACAGGACGAGGATAGAGGACTCGATCTATACTCACGAGAACGACTATACCGGGAAGCCCCTCTTCTAGGTCTTGACAGCCCTCGAGTACCTGCCCCTAGCCCTCCTCGACGGTGTTGTCTCAGGACTCATGCTAGCGCTTGTCGCGCTAGGCCTCTCGCTGGCTTTCGGCGTAATGAGGATCGTAAACGTTGCCCACGGAGAGTTCTACATGCTGGGCGCCGTCGCCTGCCTCTTGGCTGTGAAGGGCGGGCTTGGCTTCTGGGTCGGCCTACTCGCTGCACCCCTCTTAGTGGGTGCTCTCGCCTTTGTGGTTGACATATCTGTTCTCAGGAGGCTTGAGTACGGGCTGGCGTCAACAATAATCGCTACATTCGGCATCCTCCTCGTGCTCCAGCAGGCCGCGCTCGCCGTAATAGGTCCGGCGCCGAGCTCGATTGAGCCGCCCCTGAACCTCCTGCTAAGCTTCTGGGGCTTCAGCTACTCTGGCTACAAGCTTCTCGTAGCGTCTGCCTCGCTTGGGGCTGCGATAGCAGTCTGGCTCCTCATACGGAGCTCCAAGCTGGGGCTGAAGATGAGGGCTGTCCAGCAGAACAGGGAGCTGGCCGAGGCGCTGGGGATAGATAGCGGACGCGTCATGACTGTCGGATTCGTAGTCTCTGGGGTGCTCGCGGGTTTGGCCGGAGCGATGACGGCTCCCGTCAGGCAGGTACACTTCCTCATGGGCCTCGACGCGCTCATCTGGTCATTCCTCGTCGTAGTTGTGGGTGGTGTTGGGAGGGTCGGGGGGACTGTGGCTGCGGCAGTGGGCATCGGTCTGCTAGAGGGCATCGCGGCGCTGCTATTGTCCCCGACCCTCTCTCGCGTCCTCTCTCTATCTTTGGTTCTAGCATATGTCGCGGTAAGGAGGCTTGTGTAGGTTGGCTAGTTGGGGTCGTCGCGGCGTGGGGATACCGGTCCTCTCGGCCCTCACGATAATAGTCCTCACCCTCCTCTACCTACTGCTCCCCGATTACGGCAGGACGCTCCTAACCCGAATCATGATTCTGTCCATCTACTCTTATGGCTTCGCGGTGACGTTCCACCTGCTCGGAGTTATGAGCCTCGGGCACGCGGCGCTCTTCGCTGCTGGGATGTACGGCGCTGGACTCTACGCGCTGCGCTCGCCGGTGGGAGGCCCCCCTGCGGCCATTGCGGCGGGTCTCGCATCATCCCTGATCGCCTCGGTAATCCTGTGCCTCGTGACTCTGCGCACCAGGGGCCCCTACACGATGATCGCCACCCTCCTCCTCTCACAGGCCCTATACCTACTGATGCTCCACTTTAACGAGGTTACGGGTGGCGAGCAGGGGATCGTGCTTCCGAGACAGGCGACGGTGGCCTGGCAGCTCGGGGGTGTGCTGGGCGAGGTGGGTTCGCGCTACTTTGTCGCCCTCGCCGGCCTCACCGCCGCGGTGCTCTCCGTCCTCCTACTCCACAGATCCCGGCTGGGCAGGATACTGCTGGCCCTGAGGGACGATGAGGATAAGCTTGAGTCGCTCGGATACGACAGGAGGCTTTACAGGCTCATAGGCTTCAGCGTCTCAGGTCTCCTCTCAGGCCTCTCCGGCTCCCTCTACACGCTCATCTACGGCTATATGGGAGCCGGCTTCGCAGGAGTTATGAACTCTGTCCAGCCGATCCTCTGGGTCCTAGTCGGTGGCCCTCTCGTAGAGCTGAGCCCCTTTGTCGGGTGCCTTGCTGTGGGACTCCTCTCCGATCTGGCGAGCGGTCTGGTGAGGGGGCACGTGCTGGTGGTGGGGCTGGGCCTGGTCGCGATAGCCTTAGCCACTAGAAGGCTCGTATGGGTGTCTAGGCTGCTCGGGAGGCTGGAAGGCGTTGGTCGCTGAGCCTCTGCTCAGGGTCGAGGGGGTCTCGAAGAGCTTCGACGGAGTCAGGGCCCTAGATGGCGTCTCGCTCGCGGTCCAGGCATGCGAGGTCCTAGGCATCATAGGTCCGAACGGAGCAGGTAAGTCGACCCTGGCCGGGATCGTGGCCGGCTGGATAGCCCCCAGCTCGGGCAGGGTGCTGCTCGGCGGAAAGGAAATCACGAGGCTCCCGGTAAGGATGAGGGCCCTCCTAGGGATAGCGGCCACGCATCAGACGCCGAGGGTCTTCACCTCGCTCACGGTGCAAGAGAACATCGAGCTAGCCGGAGGCAGGAGGGGGAGTGCAAGGGTCGGCGAGCTCGCGGAGAAGCTTGGCCTAACAAGCTGGCTTAATCAACGCGCCTCATCCCTCTCCTTTGGACATAGGAGGCTCCTAGAACTCGCTATGGCTCTCGCATCTAACCCCAGACTCCTGGTGCTGGACGAGCCGAGCCAAGGGCTCTCGCCGGAGGAGACGGGGAGACTCGAGTCGCTCATAAAGGGCTTGGGGGACGTCGCTGTCCTGCTGATCGATCACCGAGTCGACTTTGTCTCAAGGATCTCCAACAAGGTGGCCGTCATGAACTCGGGGCGCGTCGTTGCTCTGGGTAGGCCGCGAGAGGAGGCCGTCTCCGCCGCGATAAAGAGGGCCTACCTGAGGGAGGAGGCATGATTCTGGTCGAGAAGTTGAGGGCGGGGTACGAGGGGCTTGAGGTCCTCAAGGGGGCCTCGTTGAGGGTGGATCGGGGCAACGCCCTAGCCCTCATTGGTCGGAACGGAGCCGGTAAGACAACCCTCCTGCGGTCCATCATGGGGTACCTGAGGCCACTGTCCGGCAGAATTCTGCTAGACGGCGTCGACGTGACTGGATGGCAGCCCCACAGGGTCGCGAGGCTTGGAGCGGCGTATGTGCCTCAAGACTTCATAGTCTTCCCCCAACTGACCGTCGAGGAGAACCTGAGGCTGGCGGCGGTGGGGGGCGAAGGTTGGGACCTGGCTCGCGAAGCCTTCAGGCTGATCCCGGAGCTGGAGGCCCTCAGCCGGAGGAGGGCCGGCCAGATGAGCGGCGGGGAACAGAGAATGCTAGCCGTGGCGCGAGCCCTCGCCTCTAGGCCGAGGATCCTGCTACTTGACGAACCGTTGACAGGCCTCATGCCGCTCGTGATCCGTCGGATCGTGGAGCCCCTCGCCCGCCTCAAGGAGGAGGGGGCAGCCATACTGATCGTCGAGCAGAACCCCCACGCGGTATTGGGAGTCGTTGACAAGGTAGCGCTCATGGACGAAGGAAAAATTCCATGGGCCATAGACGCTGAGGATGCGAGGAAGAGACCAGAGACTCTAGGGCCCGTGTTAGGTCTATCCGGATGAATAAAATAAGGAAATGGGTCTATTGAAGCTACTCTGGGATCTTCTCCCACTTGCCTGTCTCGACAGACCTGAGAACCGCGTCAAGTATCTGGTTATTCTTCAGGCCGTCGTAAAATGTTGCTCCCTGCGGCGCGACAGGCTTGTCGTCAACGATGCATTCAAGTAGATGATGTATCTCGTGGACAAACGTGTGCTCCCAGCCTATAATGTGGCCCGGCGGCCACCAGTTCTTTATATATGGGTGCTCCGGCTCCGTGACCAGAATCCTCCTGTAGCCCCTCGTCGTGGTGTCTCCCCGAGCATCGTATACCTCGAGTTCGTTCAGCCTCTCTAAGTTAAAGACAAGCGTGCCCTCTGATCCATGTATCTCGATCCTTAGAAGGTTCTTGCATCCCGCCGCGAAGCGTGTCGCCTCCACAGACCCTATCGCCCCATTCCTGAACTTGACGAGCGAGATGAAGGCGTCGTCGACGGTTACTCTCCCCTTACGCGTCGGGTCCTCGGGGAGGGGTCTCTCCTCGATAAACGTGCTCGCCATCCCCATCACCGAGTCCACCTCCCCCACAAGGTACCTCGCGAGGTCGAAGACGTGTGACCCGAGGTCTCCTAGGGCACCGCTCCCCGCGACCTCCCTCCTAAGCCTCCAGACGAGCGGGAAGGACGGGTCCATTATCCAGTCCTGGAGATATGCTCCGCGGAACTGCAAGACCTTTCCTATGAGGCCCTGCTCGATAAGCCTCTTCGCGAGAACTATCGCGGGTACGAACCTGTAGTTGAAGGCCACCATATGCTTGACCCGGGCCCGCTCGGCAGCTCTATACATCTCCTCCGCCTCCTTACTGTTCATCGCGAGTGGCTTCTCGCAGAGCAGGTGCTTCCCCGCCTCCGCCGCCTCGATGCATGGGTCCCTATGCAAGTTGTTCGGTAGACCGTTGTCTAGGAGCTCGACCTCACTATCCCTGACGAGGGCCCTCCAGTCGGTGTAGTACCTCTTGTATCCGAACCTCTCCGCCGCCTCCCTCACGGCGGCCTCTGTCCTCCCGTAAATCGCGACGAGTCTAGGTATCGCGGGTGCTGGGTGCATCATTCGGGGCATTTTGATGAAGGCGTTGCTGTGGGCCTTCCCCATGAAGGCGTAGCCCAGCATCCCTACTCCTATCTCCCGCGGCATGGCAGGCCCCTCCTAGCTCTACCACCAGACCTTCTCCAGCCGCTTCTTGATGATCAGGGGTTTGAGGAAAGCGATCGTCTTCTCAACCCCATCCTCCCGACTCATGACGGGGTCCTCATGCTCATAGCTGAGGACGTGGTCGTACCCGACCTCGGCGAGCGCCGTAACCACCCTCTTCCAAGGAACGTCGCCCCAGCCGGGTATCCTGAACCTGAACCCTCGCGTCGGCCTCGTCCACGAGCCTGTAGGTATGGAGCCGGAGACCGGTAGGTTCTCCTTGACGAGCTCTCCGTCCTTGGCGTGGCTATGGTAGATCCTGTCCCCGAGCCTCTTGATGAACACGACTGGGTCGATCAGCTGCCAGACCAGGTGGCTGGGGTCAAAGTTGAAGCCGAACTCTTTCTTGCCGTTTATAGCCTTTATCGCCTGCTCGGCAGTCTCGATGTTATAGACGACTTCCTGCGGATGAACCTCGTGGGCGAACTTCACGCCGTTGGCCGCGAAGTGGTCCAAGATCTCGCCCCAGCGCTCCGCGAAGAGCGTGAAGTAGCTCTCGTAGATCCTCTCGTATTCGGCTGGGAAGATGTACCAGGCCCCCCAGTTGGGGACCCCGATAAAACCGTTGACAACGGGGACATCTAAGAGCTTGGCGGCCTCTGCAGTCTTCTTCATCCTCTCAATACCGTATCGGATCTTCTCCTCGGGCGTGCCCTTGAAGAAGGCATCGGTCGAAGAGTCGTGGGGGCCGAGGACAAGCTGGCCCTCGAGATGGTTCGAGATGCCCGAGATCGTGAGGTTGTACTTCTCGACCAGCCTCTTCAGCTCTTGGGCTCCGCCGTTCAGGACCCTCTCAATGTTAAGATGATTGCTACCCCTCCAGGCCGCAAGCTCCACAGCCTCGTAACCAAGCCCCGAAACATACCTCAGAACCTTCTCCAGAGGCTCCTCATTAAAGAGGACCGTGAAAATTCCAATCTTCATAGCAAATTATAGAATCATCGACCTGCTTATAATGTTTTAATTTATCAAGAACCGACACGCGGCGTAAGGGTGGGTGTGGTGGGAGGCTTGAGGAGCATAACCATCCGCCTAATGGAGAGTCTGGTTAGGAATGGCTTCGAGACCGCCTATGCCAGCAACCTGGACGAGGCCTGCTCATGGGTCCTGAGGTGGGCGAGGGGCTGGGGGGCTAAGGACTTCCTAATTGGTGGCCTCGGTGGCAAGGTGGGGAAGGCGATCAGGGAGCTGCTGGGAGAGGTCGGAAGAATCGGCGAGTGGGACGAACTAACCGAGGCCGGCTGGATAGACAAGCTTAGAGAGGAGGGCCTAGGGGTCTTCAGAGCCCGGCTCGGTATAGTGGAGACCGGTGGCCTAGTAGTCCTCGACAAGCAGTCCAACCTCGCCTCCCTAATCCCAAGATTCTCCGTCGGCATACTGGGTGAAGGAGAGATAGTGGAGAATTACGAGGACCTCTCAGACACGCTAAGGTCGGGTAATGTTGAGGGACTTGTGATAATATCGGGCCCGAGCGGCACATCCGACATAGAGCTTACCCACGTGAAGGGCGTGCACGGCCCAGTAGAGATGGGCTGTGTCGTGTCGAGGTTCGATCCAGATGAGTAGGAGACAGATAGAGGCGGCACTAGAGCGGCGGGAGGAGATCGAGACTAGGTGGCGGAGCCTCCTCGCGATGGCGGAGAAGTCAAGGGAGGCGATAAGGGTACTAGAGTATAGACATCTACGCGAACTCTTTGAGGTGCGAAGCAGGTCGCTGGAGATGCTTCCCCGGCTCCTAGAAACTCTTTCAGCCTCTGTCTCTGGCGCTGGCGGCCATCTCTATGTAGCAAAGACGGCGGAGGATGCTAGGCGCTACATAGCCGAAATAGCGGCAAGCAGGAACGTGAGGCTGGTCATAAAGTCTAAGACGATGACGGGGGAGGAGATCGGGATAAACCAGGCCTTAGAGTCATTGGGGGTAGAGGTCGTCGAGACGGATCTGGGGGAGCGTGTAGTGCAGCTTGCGGGGCACAGGCCCACCCACATTATAGCTCCCGCAGTACACCTCGGCAGGAGGGAGATAGCCTCCCTAATTAGACGGAAAGTAGGGAGCGAGGTGGAGGAGGACCCCACAAAGATAACCAACTTCTTCAGGTCTCATCTCTGGCAGTTCTTCAAGTCAGCAGACATGGGGGTGACAGGAGCCAACATCGTCGTTGCAGAGACAGGACACGTTGTTCTTGTCACAAACGAGGGCAACGGGAGACTAGTGGCCACCATGCCGCGTATAGTAGTCTCCGTCGCAGGTGTGGAGAAGGTCGTGGAGAAGTGGGAGGACGCGGCGAGAATCCTCCGCGTTCTTCCCGCCCGAGCGATAGGCAAGCGCTCGACAAGCTACATAACGGTGCTCGGGCCGAAGGGGCCTTTTGCGTGGAGAGAGGGGAGAGAGTTTCACCTTGTCTTGATAGACAATGGGAGGATCGGCGCCCTTGAGAACGAGTGGCTGGGACAGACTCTAAGATGCATCAGATGCGCGGCCTGTCTCGATGTCTGCCCGACCTACCGGATCCTCGGCGGGGGAGTCTTCGGAGACA
Organism: Candidatus Caldarchaeales archaeon; assembly: GCA_032249095.1. Taxonomy (GTDB): domain Archaea; phylum Thermoproteota; class Nitrososphaeria_A; order Caldarchaeales; family Calditenuaceae; genus HRBIN02. Next base: position 15,854 of record JAVVGN010000021.1, read on the forward strand.
TATACGTGGGGGCGATGGGCGTGCTGTGGACCGCCATAACAAATTCCGTCCAAAGGGCCGCGGAGATAGCGAGATACTGCGTCTCCTGCAGCCTATGCCACGATGTCTGTCCAGCACGAATAGAGATACCGCTCGCCATATCTTGGATCAAGCACCAGGGCCGCGCCTATACCCTCCGCGAAAGAATGCTCACGATGTATGAGTCCTATGCCCTGCTCGGGTCGAGGGCGGCTCGCCTCTTCAACTGGCTGCAGGAAAACAAGTCCGCTAGGAGGCTGGTGGAGCTCGTCCTAGGCCTAGATAGGCGGAGGCTAATGCATAGATTCAGGGGCGGAGACCTGTACAGGGTGCTTGGGCCGGCATATCTCGAGAGGTCTGACGCCGACGTCGTGTATTTCCCAGATACCTACGCAGCCTACATCGACTGGAGCATCGGGGTCTTATCCGTTAGGGTGCTGGAGCGGCTGGGATACAGGGTCGCCCTCGTTAAGACGCAGGGCTCGGGGATGCCCGCCATCCAATACGGACTACACCACGTCGCCAAGAGAATAGCTGAGAAAAACGTGGCGAGACTCGCAGCCTACGCCGAACGAGGCGCATGGATCGTTTGTAGCGAGCCCACAGCGGCCTATTGCCTAGCAAATGCGTATCCAAAGCTGCTAAAGACGAGTACTGCGACGGAGGTCGCGGAATCGACCAGGGAGCTAATGTCCTTCATAGCCTCCGAGACAAAACTACCCGCTCAGGCCAAAGCTTCTAGTGGGGGGAGCCAGATCTTCTACCACTACCCTTGCCACTCCAGGCTAGTCGCGCCTAGCACGCCCTCCGCAGACCTCCTATCCTCCCTCGGGCTCGAGGTTAGGACTAGGGACTATGGCTGCTGCGGGATTGCGGGGACATGGGGGATGAGGCGGGCCCACGAGGGTTATAGCGTGAGCTCTGAGATAGGTAGACGAATCGCCCGGGAGGTTCTGAAGACAAACTGCTCTGAGGTGGCGACCGAGAGTAGCGTCTGTGCGCTGCAGCTACGACAATTCACCGGCCTCCGAGTATACCACACCGTGAGGTATCTTGCTGAGGCCCTCGGCATAGCGGATAGGGGCTGGGAGATGCTAAACTTTTAAACGCGCCCAAACCACTCTACTGGCGTGAAGGAGGTCATCCTGCCTTACGAGGGTAGAGAGTTCTACGAGATCGAGGTCGCTGGGATGAGGAGGGTTCTGCCCCTCCTCAGGGTCTCGAAAGACACCTGGATAGCCTACTTCGACAGCCTAGGTGACCGCGAGTTCATCTCTAGGTGCGCCGCACTTCTCTCCGAGAGGCTAAAGGGGTGCGACATACTCCTCACGTCTGAAAGCAAGGGAATCCCGCTAGTACACGAAATAGCATCAATCCTAGGTCACCAAAGATACATCGTGGCACGGAAAGAGGTGAAGCCCTTCATGATAAACCCCATCATAACTGAGTGCAAGCCCGTGACCAGTAAGGACGTGATTAGGCTCAGCATAGACGGACGCTACAAGAAGTACATCGAGGACAAGGACGTCGGCATAGTGGACGACATAGTCAGCACGAGGGAGACGATGGCAGCCCTCGAGAGGCTCGTCAGACTTGCGGGTGGCCGCGTCTTCAAGAAGGCGGCGATACTTCTCGAAGGAGCCGTCTTCGAGGACGTGGACTACCTAGGTATTCTCCCCATATTCAAAGGGAACGGCTAGGGTATTCGCTGCGCAATACCATGAGAGCCCGCTTAACATATTCTCAGTATATTGTCTGAGGATATAGTAGAAGAATCTCCACACCCCTGCGGCGGTCAACGGTTATAGGCGGTGGTGAGCAAGGCATGCGTCAAGACAGATGTACACCATCGCGAGGGTTTCTAGCTGGGATCTCGAGGGATGCTGGAAGTACTACTCGCGCGGGTGGGAGAGCAGCCTCCACAGACTCTGCTCACGCACTGGGTCCTTCCCGCCAGCCATGGCACACTACTATATCTCGAAGTACACCGAGCCCGGGTGGCTTGTGCTGGACCCTTTCGCTGGGAAGGGTACGGCTCCGCTCGAGGCATGCCTGAACGGGAGGATCGGTATAGGCAACGACCTGGCGCCAGAAGCGTTCGTCCTGACACACGCAAAGGTTAGGCCCGCAACGTACGGGGAGGTTGAGGATTGGGTGAGGAGGAACCGAGCATCAATAGCTATGGGAGTTGACCCAGATGCCCCGGAGGAGGTCCAGGCATTTTACCACAGGTCGACTCTCAGACAGCTCATGGCTCTGAGAGAGCTACTGATGCGCGACGACACGCGGCTCGGAATCTTCCTCAAGGGGCTTGTCTTAGGGATTCTTCACGGCTCGAGTAGCTGCAGCCTCTCCGTCAAATGTTCCCACTCGTTCTCAATGTCTCCAGGCTACGTCGCCCGATCCCGGAGGAGGTTAGGGCTCTCCAAGCCTCGTAGAGACGTGTCGAGATGCATTCTAGAGAGGGCTGCCAGCATACTCTTTGGGAGGCTGCCCGTGGTAGAGGGCCAGGCCTATAACTGCGACGCTCGGAGCCTACCGCTTCCTTCATCGATAGCCGACTTCATCATAACATCCCCGCCATACCTCAACATGCAGACCTACGCCTGGGACAACTGGCTGAGGCTCTGGTTCCTAGGATACGATTACAGAGAGGTGGGGCGGCGCCTCTTCCACTCCCAGTCCCTATCCAGGTTCGCCGAGTTCATGGAGCAGTCACTCCGCGAGATGTATCGCCTGCTAAAGCGCGACAGGGCCTGCGTCATAGTGCTCGGCATAGTCAAGAAAAGGGGCGTCCTGATAGATCTCGCCGAGTTCGTAAGGCCGATAGCCGAGCGTGTCGGCTTCAACGTGAGGCGGGTCGTCTACGACAACATCCCCAAGGAGAGCAAATACCTTATGTATATAGGAGACAAGCAGGGGGTTAGCAGAGAAGCTGTGCTGGAGCTGGAGAAGGGAGAGGCGTCTGAGAGACCGGTGCATACTCCGCTAAAAACTCGGCAATTATCGGGGAGGATGGTTACTGCTTGATGATTGAGAGCCACGGTGAGGTATGCAGGCTCGGATACCTCCGGCTGATCGTGGCCGCCGCGAAGTCGGAGTCTGCTCGGGACCAAGCGTCTCAGAGCTTCTTAGCGTCTATCCTCGAGGAATCTGTTAAAAAGCTGAAGGAACCGCCGGCCTCTCAGGTCGACGCTGTAGGATTGATAAGGAGCACAGTTGCGGCGCGAAACTACGTATCCCTCGCGGCAGACCTTAACTTGCTCAGCAAGAAGTCACCAACCCTCGGCGAGAACGGCATCGTCTACGCCTTTACCAGAAGTATCGCGCACAGCGAAGCCTTTCTTAGGGGCGAGGCCGAGCTGTCACTCCTAGACGTGATAACCCTGAAGCCGGTTGAGCGCCTATTCTTCTTCTGGCTCCTAGTAGTAAACGACTATCTCGTCTTACCCAGCATAATTAGATGGGTCTTGGAGACCGAGAGCTTCTCCAGGCTGGAGGCCATGAACTATGTCATGGAAGATCTTTACCCGCAGGCCCTGCAGTCCATACTCGCGGCAGCTGGTAAGAGGGCTCAGAGCGAGCTGCTGCCAAAGCTAGAGGCGGCTCAGAGGTATAGGGAGGAAAGGCTCAAATATTCGAGGAAGGCTGAGTGGATCAGAAGCAGCCTCTACGCCAAGTATAGGCACATCGTGCCACCGAGGCTGGAGTGGCTCGTCGACCTAGGACTGCTGAGGCGGGTCAAGAGGGGGCGCTACGACGTCTCAGACCAAGTGCTGGGTCATAAGGCCCTTTTCCTCAAAACCCTCTCCTACCCGCCCTCAAAGATCACGGAGCAGATCTTCTCGACGCTTGCTCCCGTGATGATCCAGTACGCCGGCAAAGCCTCTAGGGAAGCTTTGAACAAGGAGCTCATAAACACGTTTAACGCAATCTCCACATACCTCGGCGGCCCAGTAAAAATAAGGCTCCTAGAACTCGCCGTCTGCATACGACTGCTAGAGAATAACCAGGTAGCGACGCCGTCCCAAATTCGCGAAACCATAAACAAACTCTCAGTCCTTTACCCAGACAAGATATACCTAGTCCCAGGACCGGACGACAACCTGTACCTCTCCAGAATAAACCTCAGCCCAAAAGAACTAGCCCTCTAAAGGATTAACAACTATGTTATGTATTAGATTCTTCGGGCTGATACTCTATATTTTAATAGGATAGTGTTATAATAACAGGTTTTATAGCTGAAGAATTCCTATAGTAGCCCCGCGAGTCGAAATAGGAGCCCCTAGAGGGTATTTAAAGCCTTATTCAGACACCATAGGCGCTGTACAAGTAACCCTTAAAATTTTGCGCCAAGTCCTATACTAGTGACTAGTGTCAATGGTTGAGAAGAAGCAGATTGCTTGTATATTGAGTGCAAAGTTCTCCCTTGAGTGCAGAGTTCTCCCCTAGGCCAGGTTATACGCCGAATGAGAGGGAATTGACTACTCGGAAGGCTATCAATGGAAGCAGAGTTTGGAAACACCCCACGGCTCAGTTAAACGAGACTCCAATACCCAAGCCCGGTCATGGACGGGTGCTGATTGGTTTAAAGGCGGTAGGCATCTGCGGCTCAGACATTCATATGGTTGAGAGCGATTCAAGTGGTTGGATGCTCTATCCTGGGCTGACCAAACTTCCGGTGGTTCCTGGACATGAGCTATCGGGCCAGGTTGTGGAGGTGGGTCCAGGGGTTGAGGGCATCAGGTCTGGTGGCATGGTGGTTGTTGAGGAGATGCAATGGTGTGGAATGTGCTACGCGTGTAGGACCTCGTATTATAATCAATGTGAACACCTCGAAGAGGTTGGATTTACAATAAATGGTGGAATGGAGGAATACATGGTTACGGACACTAAGTTCGTTTGGAAAATAAATGGTTTTTTAGATGTGTTCGGTAGCGAGGAAAGAGCATTCGAGGTAGGGTCATTGGTTGAACCCATATGCGTCAGCTACAACGCAATATTCGTTAGAGCTGACAATTACAGACCAGGATGGAATGTTGTGGTGTGGGGTGCGGGTCCTATAGGGCTTGGGGCGGTTGCTCTTTTGAAGGCTGCAGGTGCTGCAAAAATCATAGTGATGGAGCCCGTGGAGAAGAGGAGAGAGATAGCAAAGTATCTTGGTGCTACACACATTTTTGATCCAATAGTGCTGAAGAAAAAAGGTGTTAGACCATTTGAAAAGGTGCTTGAGGTAACGGATGGTATGGGTGCTAACTTGCATGTAGAGGCCACAGGTGTTCCAGCAGAGGTGCTCCCTGAAATAGAGAGGTCTCTTGCAATAGTTGGCTCTGTGGTTTGGATAGGGAGAGCGGATCAAGAGGCCCCGATTTGGTTAGAGCGTTTCCAGACAAGAGCTGCCCAGCTCTTTGGTTCACAAGGCCATGCAGGGAATGCGGTATTCCCCTCTGTGATTAGGATGATAGAGAGCGGGATCCTCGATCCAGCACCAATAATAACAACTAGATACAGGTTATCAGATGTTTTGGAGGCGTTTGAGCGTGCTAAAGAAAGAAGGGAAGTCAAAGTTTTAGTAAAGCCATGAAACTGTCTGCCAAAGAACCCATGTTGGACATCAGAGGGTATGGGAAGATAATAATTTTTCATCCACACGACAACGTAGCGATTGCAGCGGAAAGAATAGAAAAGGGGGAAAAGCTGGTTGTAGGGGATCTTGAAATGGTAATTAAGGAGTCTATACCTCAGTGGCACACAATTGCAATCAAGCCGATAAAAAGGAGATTATGTAATAAAATTAGGCTGTAAAATAGGAAAGGCTTCACGTAGGATCATTATAGGAGAATGGGTCAGCACTCACAATTTGTCGAGCCACTGGTTTAGGGGGCGGGCTGTTTGGAGAGTGAGAGCAGGCTAAATGTTTTCCTACGAGATGATCCGTTCTTTCCGCTTGGGATACGGAATAAAGTAGTCGTAATATCTGTGGCAGCATCAGCCAGCCATGCTGTTAAAAAGGATCTCAGCCGCTGCAGGTGCTCCCGGATTCATACATGCCAAGGGTACGGACGGAGAAGTAGGTATAGACGCGGAAATTACTAGGAGGACGTTAATTAACGTGGCACTAAACCCAAATGTCTACGCGGTACTATTCGTAGGTCTAGGTGACGAAAGGTTCAACGCACAAGATCTAGGCGAGCTCGTAGAAGAAAAGAAGCCCTCTAAATGGCTCCATATCCACTCTTTAGGGGAATCAGGGGCCATCCAGAAAGGTTTTGAAATTGTAAGCGGTATGTTAGAAGAGGCCTCGCTACAACACAGGACGGCCATAAGTGGCTTATTTATACACCTCCTAAGGGCCTTCTTGAGGAATGATAATGCGTTTAGACTGCTCCTACCATAAGACGCCTCCAGAGCCAATAATTCCTTGGAATCCACATCTACTGCAGACCATATGTATACGTAAGATTTCTTGACACGTAGTTTGGTCTCATCAACAGCTATACACCTCCCATACCTAGGCTCAGTAGCAACCCTGACCTCAGATACCTTCTTGGCGAGGTAGTGGACGACAGACTTGCTTATCGGCTCCAAACCCATGCTAAGGACCCTAGACACCTTTCCTACAGCCACCATGAAACATGTAGCCCAACACTGCTAGTACCTCAACCTCCCTACTCTTTTATTATTACGAATAAAACAGCTCGAAACTAGGGCTACAACATCCATACAAACAAGACAAATCAACAGGCCTTTAAATATAACGCCTTATTTGGACATTATCCGAGCTGCGTTTCTTACGTTGAATCGATTCTCATATCTCCAGTCGAGTCTGTTTAAACATTGCTCCCGCTCTAACGTCTGATCTGTTACTCTTATGAAAATTTAAGTAAGAAAACCAAGGAACTAGTTAGATGAGTCTTTATAAAGAGCAGCTTAAGAGATACGTGATCAGAAAGATTGTCAGCTATATCATCGTTCTCTTTCTAACTATCACAGCGGTTTTCTTCATATTAAGGTTGATTCCCGGCAACCCTATTCGCGTATACGTATACATGTTGAAGTCACGATATGGTTTTGAACCTGTTGGGTACGTGACTATAAGGATGTTTGAAGAAATGTTCGGCCTTAATCAGGATATCTTCACACAACATGTGATTTTCCTTCGAAGACTTTTCTTTGAACTAAATTTGGGTCCCTCCTTCATCGCTTTTCCCACACCTGCTCAAGAATTAATACTTCGCCACCTGCCATGGACTATAATTCTTTTATCCGTTACAACTGCTTTCTCATGGATGGTGGGTCTTTTGCTGGGCGTGCTTGTTGGATGGAAACGTGGTACAAGGTTTGACAATGTATTCTTTACTTTATCTCTAGTATTCTCTCAGATACCATACTACATCCTTGCCGTTATACTCCTCTTACTATTCGCTTACATCATCCCTGTCCTCCCCTCAAGAGGTGCATATGCAGCTACATTAGTGACCCTCGACATAAATTTCGTCCTTAGCGCTCTCCAACACGCGCTGTTGCCTGCTTCTTCAATAATTATTGTGTTTATGATGAACTGGCTGATTTCTACAAGATCTTTGGCAATCACTATATTAGGAGAGGATTACTTACAATATGCTTTAGCTAAAGGCTTGAGTACAAAAAGAATATTAACGCGCTATATTCTAAGGAATACACTTTTGCCTAGGCTACGGGCTTAGCTATATCTTTAGGTTTCATTCTATCTGGAGCATTTTTAGTAGAGTGGATATTTGTTTACCCGGGTATAGGCACACTCTTTGTAAGTTCTGTAGGATTGATCGATTTTAATGTGTTGCAAGGCATAATTATACTGACAATCTTTGCTGTTTTGACGGCTAACTTGATAATGGACTTGATTTATCCGATAATTGACCTTCGGGTTGCGCTAACATGACCGTGCTAAGAAACGATCTTGTGAAGACCTTTACAAGTATCAAGTTTTACTTGGGTAGGTCTAAAAAACTGCAAGTAAGTGTAAGTATTATGTCATTATTAACCGGGTTATCTCTTTTAGAAACGCTAGTAAATTCGTTTAGACTGGGTGGATTGCAGTCAAGTGCCATCGGCTTCTTCCCTCGATTACTTAGCCCCTCACTCGAGCATCCTTTAGGGACCGATCATTTTGGTCGTGATGTCCTTGCGATGCTTTTTACTGGCTTAAAGAATTCGCTCATAGTGGGTTTCTTGGTCGGGGGTGTGTCTACCACAATAGCCGTATTTGTAGCGTTCTTCGCGGCTTACAAGGGTGGCATAATTGACAACTTCTTAAACTCACTAACCAACATTATATTAATTTTACCGGCATTGGTTATTGCGGCTGCGGCCGTTGTGTATATCCAGCGACTTGATTTACTGTATATAGCATTGGTGATATCGGCCTTCGCTTGGGCAGGTCCAGCTAGGTCGATAAGGGCACAGGTTTTATCGCTTAAGTCACGTCCGTACGTTGAACTTGCGAAAATGATAGGTGAGCGAGATTTTGAGATATTATTTTTTGAATTATTGCCTAACGTTTTTCCATATATTCTCGTTGGTTTTGCGTATTCGGTCATTGGTGGGATCCTTGCGGAGGCTGGGTTAAGACTGATTGGGCTTGGGGCAGCCGAGATCATCACCCTCGGCTTGTTGTTGCATCTATATATGACGAGTGGCCTAATAGTGCAGGGATACTACCACTTCATAGTGGGCCCTGTCCTAATTTTGGTGTGTATTTTCGTTTCACTTAACTTGATAAACATGGGTTTGGACGAGCTTTTCAATCCTCGGCTTAGGAGGGTTACTGGAGAGTAGGGGGGTTTGTGGGTTGTTCCGTGGAGTTTTTCTGGAGGTGATCCGGCCACACGTTCCCGTGCGGCCACCTTGTTACAACTTCTCCCCCCTCACCAGGCCTGGGCTCGGGCCACCCAACTCGAGTGGCTCTCGCCCATTCCCAGCTCGGGTGGAGCGATGGGCAGTGTGTGCAAGGAGCGGGGACGTATTCACC
>JAVVGN010000022.1:0-24363 GCA_032249095.1 Candidatus Caldarchaeales archaeon
ACGTCAAGAGAACCACTAGAAAACCTACCCCTCCCCCAACCATTTCCCCCACTCAGCATACTCAAAATAATAACTAATATCGCCCCAAGCCCTCTCTGCCGCCAGCCATCTCCCCCGAATCTCCACGCTTCAGCATGAAAAATCTCAATCCACCGACATGAATGCACAACCCCCTTATTTAGTCATAGTCCGTGCTTTAGTCCACCAATCTGACGAGGTTTTCGCGGCCCATACGCTCCCTAACCACCCTTCCCTCAGCCTCGAGGACCTTGAGTAACATGCTCACCGTCGACTTGGGCAAGCCACACCCCCTCACTATCTGGGACTGATAAGCCCTGCCCCCGTTCCTCCTCAAGAACTCGAGGATAGTTTCCACATCTCTTCTACGAACGGAGTGCCTAGTCCTCCTCCGAATGGTGTAAATCACCAGCACCGCTGCAGTTACCGCGGCAGCCGTAAGGATGGCGAGGAGCCACAGATCAATCCACGTGGATTGGCCCTCAGCGCCGGCCGCGGGTGTTTGCCTCGAGGCCACTATGCGGGGCTCTCCATCGGCAAATATCCTCCTACCGGACCAGCCTACGTAATGTTCGCCAAAATCGTCGGGTCTTGGGCGGGCATCGACTACGCTATAGCCCTCCGGCAGGTAAATCCTTAGAGACTCGCCTTCGGCTAGGTAGAGACCGCCTAGAAATACGTCCCCAACCACAACAACTCCGGGTTGAGAGACCTTAGCGAATCCGCGCCAAATAAACGAGAGCCTGATCACCCCCATCCGGCCACTAATGGTCTCCAGCACCCTCGCCTCCACAGAGACGTTCTCAAGACTCATCTCCCTGCCAAGGGAGCGGGATGCATCTTCAACGATTGCCGAGAGTCGCTCCTGATACTCTGCCGCGCGAATTGAGAGTGTCTCAGACAGGTTTTCAGGAATCTCCGACTCGGCTGGGCCTAGGGGGAACCGCTGCTCAACGATCCAGCGAGATGAGCCGTCGTCCAACAGCTGGATCGAGTATACCGTGACCGGCTCCGGGACTAAGCTGGTCACCACTAGGATAGCGAGTAGGAGCGGCTGCATCTGCTTGTCACTCCACTTGCCTGTAACGACTTATAATCCTTCTTTAGCCGTCAGTCTCGCCCGCCTCCCCCATTACCACTTGGATGTGTCCGCGTCGTTGTCTGGTTGGCCGCTTCGTTGCCAGGGGCCCCTCGCTGTCCCTCTCTATTAGCCTGCGCCCGCTCCCTTCTTTCTTCACCCGGCGCCCGCATTTCCTCACCAATAGAGCTAGGTCTGGAGCCGTTGTCTCTTGTCCGTGTGCCTCTTGTAGAGGCGCCTTCACCCGTATTACCACTGGACGTCTCGTTACCTGGAGCTATTTCCTCATGTATCCTCCCCCTGATTCTTCTAGCCTCTTCCGCCACCCGCTGTCCGAAGTCCTCTAAAATCTCTCTCAGCTCCCTCACCAACGTTTGCACAGCCTCCCTATGCTCAGCCTGAAGCTCCTGTATTAATCGGCCAAGCTTGTCTCTCGCGCGCATCATTACTTTAAGCTCGTCTTTAAGGGACTTCAGCTGGGAGACATACTCTTCCTTGGTGATGTTTCCAGACCTGTATAGAGAGTTCAATTCCTCCACTTTCTTACGAAACTCCCCAATCATTTGCTCCCTCTCCATTAAGTAGCTCCGTATCAACTCTATCTTCCTTTCCGTCAGGTTCTCAACCAAGAGCCGGTACTCAAGTATAGCCTCACGTATGGCCTCCTTATGCTCCCTAATGATAGATCTTAGCTCGGCCGTGATCCTCAGCCCAAGGGGCAGTTCTTCATCGACCAGATCCTGGTTTTGTGCCAGACTCTTAACAGGCATAACTGCAAGTGGCAGAATCAGACTCGACGCGATGATAGTCCACAAGACTACTGCGCTACTCTTCAAGCCCACCATCAACAGCTTGTGGCCGAGCCACGCAGATAAGCCTTCCTAAACTAGAACTTCCCGTATTCGTGGGCAGAGCTGTTCAAGATCGTTCAGAACGTTCAAACTATTAGAGCTGTTAGCGGCCTGTAGCGTGTGACGTGGGTGAGGCTGTTCCTCAGTACATCCTTCTTGTGCTCTTCTGCGTTAACGTCGCCATTGAAGCCTCGACTATAAGATTCAGTACAAGGACTAGGTCCATGGTTAGGACGAGCGATGTGGCGAGGGCGTTATTTCCCGAATAGAAGAGTGTAGGTAGTGAGACATTACCGAGCTCAAGAGCCACGCTATACGGTCGACCCGTGACTGGGTTAATCATTGACTCGACCGGCGAGTACTGGTCGGTCAAGACCGGGAACTCTGCGAGGTTAGGAATCATTGTCCAGAGTCCGCTTCTTACCAGCTTCATTAGATCACTGTTAGGCCACGCCTCAATCGCCTCCTCGAGGATGCAGTCTGAGGCACACGCTACCAGGATTAAGTTCTGGACCATCTGTGCGGGATTATCTGACGCCTTCATGATGTAGAGCCGCGGGAAGACGCTGCTCATAGTCTTGTATGTTGACCAGAGTATCGTCGAGGTGTCGCCGGTGAGGGAGGCGATGAGATTACTGACCACCACCCCATCATCCTTGAGCTTCTCGCGTAGTAGTGAGAAGAACTCGTAGGTTAGTAGGTGGTAGGGGACATAGGTCTTGGCGTATGCGTCAAGTATTATCGCATCATATTTCTTGCTAGTCTTTTGCAGATAGACGCGACCGTCTTCATTATATATGGAGAGCCGAGCGCTCCTATTCACGTGGAAATATTTCTCAGCTACCTCTATCACGACTGGATCTATCTCGACCACGTCTACGAAGAGGCTCTGAAACCTCTCGAGAAAGTACTTCGGCCCCGAGAAGCCTCCCCCACCTACGAATAGGATTGACTCAGAGTCCGGCTTGAGTGCGAGGGCAAGTTCGAAAAACTTTGTGTAAGTAAAGACCAGCTCGCTCGGCCTGTCTATCCTCATCCCACTGTGGGGGAGCCCATTGAGGTATAAGATTAGCAGATCATCAGTCCTCACAACCGCGAGACTACTGTAGGGAGTCTCCCTAGCCTCGATCTTCTCTCCGGCTGAGGTGGCGATCAGCCCTGCAGCCAACCCTAATGGCGACAGCGCAAGAAGCGCGACGGCGACGAGCATCGCCTTATGCATTAGTTTTAGGCCGATGGATCCGAGGGCCATGAGCGCCATTCCTACGCCTAGGAATGTGGTCCGGACATCAAGCATGGGTAGGAGCACGAATATCGTCCCAAATGTACCTGCTATGCTCCCTATGGTAGATACCGCGTACAGCGATCCCGCACGAGACCCTAGGTCCTCGAGACCTTTTGCGGAGAGCTTGACGGCGAATGGAGACACGGCTCCTAAGAGGAGGGTCGGCGGTCCTAGGAGGAGGATGCTTGCTACGATGGCGCCCGTGACGTTATCTAGACCGGCTCTCCAAGCGTATTCGAGTATCGCTGAAGAGTAGAAGGGGACTGATAGGGTTAGAAGCCCACCTGTGAAGACCGATAAGCTGAGGAGGCTTGGGCTTGGTCTGCGGTCTGAGAGTATCCCGCCTATATAGTATCCCCCCGTGAGGAAGGTGAGCACCACCCCTATCAAGCCTCCCCAAACGGATACTGAGCTGCCGAATAGGGGTGTCAACAGCCTGCTGCCGGCCAGCTCAACCACCATGACGGCGAATCCTGAAAGGAATACCATCGCTATCAGGTGTAGGCGACTGGGACGCATCTACATCGTCGGTCAGCGCCAACCCGTTAAAAACTTGTTCCTCAATTATTACGGCTGACGTTTACGGAGTTATTTTTATATATGCGGAGGCAGTTGAAGGTGTCGAGATTGATCTCGTTAACGCTTGGCAGCCGGGATAGGGAGGGCCTGAGGTTTGAGCGGGTCGCGGGATACGAGGTAACTAGGGGGTCAACTCTCGTCAAGAGGGGGTTCGCCCACATGCTTAAGCACGGCGTCGTAATGGATGTGACGAACGTGGAGCAAGCGCAAATAGCTGAGGAGGCCGGAGCCGTTGGCGTAATGGTCCTTGATAAGCTGCCCTACGACGTGAGAAAGGCGGGAGGCGTGGCTAGGACCGCGAGCCTGCGGGTCATAGAGGAGGTTATGGACCATGTCACTATCCCGGTGATGGCTAAGTGCAGGATAGGGCATACGTGGGAGGCTAAGGTTCTAGAGGAGATCGGGGTGGACATGATCGACGAATCCGAAGTCCTGACACCGGCTGACGAAGAACGGCATATATGGAAGTGGGGCTTCACTACACCCTTCGTATGTGGGGCGAGAGATCTGGGCGAGGCCCTGAGAAGGATTGACGAGGGGGCCGCCATGATCAGGACTAAGGGCGAGCCTGGCACAGGGAACGTAGCAGAGGCCGTCAAACATGTACGCATACTTAACAACGAGCTGAGACGTCTATCAGCTCTCTACGAGGAGGGAGATGAGCAGGAGCTGATGAGGATGGCCAGGGAGCTGAAAGTATCTTATGAGCTCGCGGTGGAGACGGCCAGGCTGAGAAGGCTTCCCGTCGTCAACTTCGCCGCTGGAGGAATAGCTACGCCAGCCGACGCGGCGTTAATGATGAGTCTTGGCTGCGACGGCATCTTTGTGGGCTCGGGCATATTCAAGTCCGGCGACCCAAGGTCAAGAGCTGAGGCCATAGTAATAGCCACCACCTATTGGGACAGGCCCGAGATAGTGGCTGAAGCTCAGAAGATGGTTGACGAAACCAAGTCGATGCAAGGCCTCGATATTAAGACTCTAGAGGTGAGAATGCAGGAGAGAGGGACGGGCTGAGTAGGGCCGCCCGCCGCAAGATTTCTAGGGCTCGAGAGTATGGCTTATATCTGGGAAACGAGCCTCTAGATGCATGCAGTGGAGTAGAGCGCTACTAATCGTTTTCACGGTGCTCGCCGTAGGTGTAGCCTGCTTCGCGCTCGGTCTCAGCTATGGAAACATAGCTGCCCGGGGTGAGGCTGAGGCCCTTCTTAAGCTTGAGAAAGATAGGGTGGAGACGCTGGAGGCGGAGCTGGCGAAGACTCGAGCAGAGCTCGACAGCTCGCGTGCAGAGCTGGCGGCGCTCCAGAGTACCTTGGAAGAGACTAAGCGCCTACTATTCCAGGCGGAGAGGAGGGCTCTGGATATACAGACCTCGGTCGAGAGGGAGGTGCAGGAGCTTAGAGCTAAGAGCGACGATCTATTTAGGAGAGCGTCCGAGGCAGAATCTAAGCTCCAGAGCATCAGTCGCCAAGTAGTGACTGTCTCCAAAGCGATACCTCTGCTCAACCAGTTAAGGGGAGTCAACCAGCTAGGTCCTGACCGTAACGCCACACTAGAATATTGGCTCGACGTAAAGAGCCTTGCCGCGTCCTTCGATCCCGCCCTCACACCCTCCGTGGACAGGATAATCAATAATGTCGACGGCCTTATGGATTACTATGAGTGGCTCGACCAGTTCCCAGGCGAAGGCGCCACGGGAGAGCAGATTCTACAGTGGTTCCAGGCTTTTCCACCTAGCTACACCCAGTACGTTGAGTCTGTGAACCGGTTCGTCAACGAGGTCTTGACGAGCGTTACCTCGAAGCTAACAGCTTTACGTGACAGCCTAGGCTAGCTTCCTCGCCCGACGTCTCACAAGTCCAACTATAATTCCTCCCACAGCCCCCAGTCCCAATAGCACGTAAGCGTTAGATCTATGGAGCCGCTCGACGAGCTCGCTCCCTCCCCCCTCCCCAGGTATCCATCCGATAAGCATCATCCCAAGCACGACTTGAGCAAGCACTATCGGAAGGAGGATTGAGGCATATACGAGGCCGGCCCTACTAGATCTGCCAAAGTATATTGCGGCGGCCGTCATCGGCAGCCCCGCGAGCCCAATCAGTGCATGGGCCATTAAAAGCCATCCTCGGGCACCTATCTCTCCCAACGCTATTTGGATCAATGCACCCACGGCTAGTAGTGCTGGTAGAAGTCTTGCGGCCCTTGAAGACGCGCCGCCGCTCACCGCGGGTAGTATGAGAACCTCGTCGCCCTCCTTCAGCTCAATGTCCAGATTCCTAGCGTCTACAGCGGCATCGTTGACATATATGTTGATGTATCTTCTGAGGCGTCCTTCCTCATCCAACAACCTCCTCTTTATCTCTGGGCCGTATTGTTCAGCCAGCGCCTCGACGACGTTTCGCAGGTTAGAGGCCTCAATCAGGAACTCCTTCTTGCCTCCTAGATAGTTCGCGAGGACAGCAGTGACGGTCACCTTAACCTTAGGGGGCATTTTGTTGGAAAGACGCCGGTATGTTTATTTAAACCTTCTGAGAAACATCGCAATACGTGAATAAGATAGTTACGTGGATGTTCCTTGTAGTAGCGCCTCCTGCACAGCCTCGAGTGTGGGAGGTAGGACGCGAATGTTTCTCGACTCGGGTACGAGCTCCACGGTCTTGAGGCCAGAGCCCGTCACGCAGCAGACAACCCTCTCATCCCTGCCCACCTCACCACTCTCTACGAGCTTCTTGAGGGCCGCTACAGATATGGCGCCGCCTGGCTCAGCGAAGATACCTTCAAGCGAGGCTAGCAGATATACAGCCTCTAAGGTCTCATCATCTGTCAATATCACCGCCGATCCCCCGCTCTCTCGCAGGACCTTGAGTGCCTGATAGCCGTCCCCAGGTTCACCGATAGCGAGGCTCTGGACGATCGTGTCAGGACTCCTCACCGGCTCTATAGTATCACTCCCGCTTCTGAAGGCTTTAGCTATAGGCGCGCAGCCTAAGGGTTGAGCACAAGTCATCGCGACCCCCAGACCGTCTATCAGACCCGCGCCCTCTGCCTCCTTGATCCCCTTATAGATCGCCGATAATAGAGCCCCACTCGCGGTAGGAACAACGATTCTGTCGGGTAGGGACCAGCCCATCTGCTCCACTATCTCAAGCCCCATGGTCTTCGAGCCTTCGACATAGTAGGGCCTGAGATTGACGTTTACCACCCCCATGCCAAGGCGGTCCGCAACAAGAGAAGCGAGCCTGTTGGCGTTGTCATAGGTGCCCCTGATCAATAGTATCTCTGCTCCATAGAGCGAGGCCTGCTTTATCTTGGCCTTCTCGACGGTTGCCGGCATGAAGATGTAGCACGGTAATCCCGCAGCAGCTGAGTGTGCAGCCGTCGCGCTGGCGAGATTGCCCGTCGAGGCGCAGCCTACGTAGCGGAGGCGGAACTCCCTAGCCTTCGATACTGCCACGCTCGCAGGCCTATCCTTAAAGCTGTATGTTGGATTGAGGGTGTCGTTCTTGATATATAGCTCCCTGACGCCGATAGCCCTCGCGAGCCTCTCCGCCTTGACTAGGGGGGTGAATCCAGCTCCCAAGTCAACACGACGGGAGTAATCCAGGAGAGGGAGGAACTCCCTATAGCGCCACATCGACGCTTCTCTGAGCTCGATGGTGGATCTACTGATGGAGCCGAAGCCGCCACTATACTCGACCTCCAGCGCACCGAAACAATCATCACAGACATATGCCAGTACGTGTCCGAAGTCCTTGCCACACTCCCTACACTTCAGGGAGATGGATGCGCCGGATAGCACCTATCACCTGGCCTCTCTCCCATAAAGCATCTTATAAACCCTGCCCCCCAACCGCCGAGCCTTGGGTCTCGAGGCTAGCCCCACGATTTATGAACAAGTAGAGAACACATCATCACGTTGCACAGGCACATGGAGCACTATGTAGGGCCGGAAAAGGTGAGGATTGGGATAGTGAGAACTAGTACTTCGCGGTTTCGCGCTATGATGCGTGGTGAGAGCTTCGTCGACGACTCCTCGGAGGCCGCCTTGAAGCTCCTCCGGGAGAAGGGCTACGAGGTTGAGAGGGTGGCGCTGGTTGGAGACGAGGTGGAGAAGATACGTGAGGAGGTGGTGAAGACCCTCGCATCCGGCTTCGACGTGGTCATAGTAATTGGTGGCACGGGTATATCTAAGAGAGATGTATCAGTGGAGGCTGTTCGTCCCCTCTTAGAGAAGGAGATAGAGGGGTTTGGAGAGGTTTTCAGGATGGAAAGCTATAGGAAGATTGGCTTCAGCGCCGCACTCTCGCGATGCGTCGCAGGAATCAGGGAGGGGAGACTCATACTTGCCCTGCCCGGGTCTCCGGACGCGGTAGAAACCGCACTAAGGATCATACGTGACGAGATACCACATATACTATACGTGGCCCGCATGTAGTCTGCCTCCGAAACTCAGGCTGCCAGAATAAGGTTAAAAGCAGCGGGGCCACAATTCGGGTCAAGGGCTACGCATGGAGAGTAAAGAAGTTATAAAAAATGTCAAGCGCGAGTTGCGCATACCCAAAGGCCGGCTCTATTACTACAGTATCAACGCTTTGGAGGAAATTGGGCTGGCTAAGAGGGTCGACTCGATGCCTTTGAGTAGAAAGATCCTGCTCGAGAATGTAGTCAGGAGCCTTGACAGCGGTGTAGCCACCCTTGACGATGTGCGCGCCGTGGGGCATGGCATGGGCGGCCTAGAGATCCCATTTATGCCTAGCCGCGTCCTTCTCCAAGACTTCACAGGCATTCCGCTCATAGTTGATCTAGCGGCTATGAGGGACCTGCTGCATAAACTTGGGGACGACCCGGCGAAGGTGAATCCTGTAATCCCGACCCACTTAGTTGTCGACCACTCCATACAGGTTGACTATTTCCTCTCAAAAGACGCCTACCTGAAGAATCTAGAGTTAGAGTTCGTTAGAAACTGGGAGAGATATACACTTCTGAAGTGGGCGTCTCAGGCTTTCAAGAACCTCGCCGTTATCCCACCCGGCAGGGGGATCGTACATCAGGTAAATCTGGAGAAGCTCGCCACCGTAGTCGAGGTGAGGCGCCTAAACGGCGTCGAGCTGGCGTTTCCTGACACTGTCCTGGGGACTGATTCCCACACCCCGATGGTGAACGGTCTCGGCGTGCTCGGATGGGGTGTTGGTGGCATAGAGGCCGAGGCCGTGATGCTCGGTCTCCCCTACTACATGCCCGTCCCGGAGGTCGTGGGGGTCAGGCTTGTGGGCGAGCTACAGCCTCCCGCCCTAGCTACAGACCTAGCCCTAACAATCACCGAGCTGCTGAGGAAGAAGAACGTTGTCGGAAAGTTCGTCGAGTTTTTTGGGCCTGGCTTGAAGGGGTTATCAGTTATGGACAGGGCCACGGTAGCCAACATGGCGCCAGAATACGGCGCGACCGTCGGCCTCTTCCCAATCGACGACGCCACCCTCCAGTATCTCAGGCTCACAGGTAGGCCAGAGGACCATGTCAGGCTCGTTAAGGAGTACGCCACTCTACAGGGACTCTTCCTCGAGGATTACGAGCTATACAGCCCTCTCTACAGCGAGGTTATTGAGCTCGACTTATCCGAGGTTGAGCCGAGCATCGCGGGACCGACCAATCCCGAGGACAGGGTCCGGCTCAGAGAGGCCAAAGCGTTCGTCACCAGGCTGCTTAGGTCTTCGACACCGACCCCAGCCACGAAGGAGGGAAGGAGCGCCGGGGATTGGCAAAGCGAGGGAGGACCCGGTTGGGTGGAGGAGCAGAACCGGGTTATAAGCCTCGTGATCGGTGGAGAAACCGTAGAACTCTCAGACGGGGCCGTGATTATAGCAGCTATCACGAGTTGCACCAACACCTCCAACGCCGCGGCCATGATTGGGGCCGGCCTCCTAGCTCGCAACGCAAGGCTAAGAGGGCTGGCGAGGAAACCCTATGTGAAAACGAGTATGGCGCCGGGCTCTGCCGTCGTCCATGATTACTTGGAGGAGGCTGGCCTAACTAGGTACCTAGACGAGCTGGGGTTCCACGTCGTTGGTTATGGATGCACAACGTGTATCGGAAATAGTGGACCGCTTATCCCCGAGGTAGAGGAGGCGGTTAAGAGTAAAGACCTCTACACGGTTGCAGTACTGAGCGGTAATAGGAATTTTGAGGGCAGGATCCATCCCCTAGTCAGGGCCAGCTTCCTCGCGTCACCGATGCTCGTCGTCGCCTACGCCATCGCGGGAAGAATCGACATCGATTTCTATAGCGAGCCCCTCGGGATCGCGCAGGACGGCTCCCCCGTCTATCTTAGGGATATTTGGCCCAGCAGCGAGGAAATACGCAGGTTAATGCGTGAGAAGGTGAGGCCGGAGCTGTTTCAGAAGCGTTACGAAGAGATATACTCCGGAGTCGGGAGCTGGGACCAACTGGCACCAGCCAAGACAGTCACATTTAATTGGGACCCAAACTCGACCTACATCCGGAGGCCGCCGTTCTTCGAGGACTTCAAGCGAACGCCTGAGAAGGTGGAGGACGTGAAGGGTGCGAGGGTCCTCCTGCTACTCGGTGACAGAATCACGACGGACCACATCTCGCCGGCCGGCGCCATCCCACCCACCAGCCTCGCCGGAAAGTATCTGAGGAGCCTCGGAGTTCAGCCCACAGACTTCAACACATACGGGGCGAGGAGGGGGAACCACGAGGTGATGATAAGGGGGACTTTCGCCAACCCACGGTTGAAGAACTTCCTGCTGGATGACGGGGAGGGAGGCTGGACGATCCATCTCCCCAGCGGAGCTAAGATAACCGTCTACGAGGCCGCGCTAAGATACAAGGAAGAGGGGACACCGCTAATCGTGATCGCGGGGAAGCAGTACGGCGCGGGGAGCTCTAGGGACTGGGCTGCTAAGGGTACCCGCCTTCTCGGGATCAGGGCGGTAATAGCGGAGAGCTTCGAGCGAATACACAGGAGCAATCTCATCGGTATGGGTGTTCTTCCTCTCCAGTTCGAGGAAGGCGAGGGGTGGAGAACGCTAGGTCTGACCGGGAGAGAGATATACGATATCGAGGTAGGCGAGCTTCGTCCAAGAAAGAAGATGACAGTCAGGGCCCGCAGAGACGACGGAGACGTAATCAGCTTCACCGTGACAGCGAGGCTCGACACACCCACAGAGGTGGAGTATTACAGGCACGGCGGCATACTACCCTACGTTGTCAGGAAAGTTATAGAGCGCTAGGGCCAAGATGGGCTGGTTTGCTTGGGGCTACATCCTCTCCTTGAGGCTGCGGATCCACCTATAGCTACGCCACTTTCTCGTCTCGCCAAAACCACAGTGTGCGCATCGCTTCCTCCTATAGTTGAAGGACCGTCTCCCACACCTTCTGCACCTCCCATGCGTCGGTGTCTTAAACTTGCCCATCGAGGGCGTTCCCTTCATCCCTCACCGCCCTCCTCCATCTTAAGGGTCGAGGGGGAAATCATAACTATGTTGTCACCCCTCACCACTATTAGACCGAGCTTGACAAGCTCGCCCTCCGAGCGAACCTCCTCCGCGGCCTCTAGCACCAGGTTCATGTGCTGATCATATCCTAATAGCTGCCCCCGTATGGCTTTGCCGTTCCGCAGCTTGACCAGCACCGTTCCGCCAAGTGTCTTTTCAAGTATCTTCAGTGAAATGTCGCTTGACAAGGCTTTACGTCTATTCAGATAAGCCTACACTTTTAAAGGTTACCTCCCACGAGACTCGAGGAAGCTTGGGCCAGTCGGCCGAGAGGAGGGCCCTCATGTGTCATATGTACTCGTTGATGTTCATGGGGCGGGACTAAGCCTTGGCTATTTTTAATGAATGGATGGTTCTTCTGGCCTTGGGTATCCGTATGGTGTTGTTTGTCCTTCTCTCCTGAATATTACCTCATTACCCTACAAGTCCAACCGTATTGGTATGTTTCCGTGTTCTAGTCTTAGTGGATGTTTGAGCTTAGACCACTCCTTCCATATTACTATCTCTTTCTCTGGTGTGTCCGGCTCCTAGTGAGTCCAGGGTTGGTGATGGCCCGATGTTGGGGCTGCTACTCTTTATATGCGGGGCCAATCGGTGCTCTTCCCCGAGCGGGTGATGAGGAATGGGGGAGGGAAGAGGGTGGGAGTGGGGATGGTGGTGAGGTTCCAGTTGGTGGCGAGACCATATGAGATAAAGGCTTGGGGAGAGGGGGTAGATGAGTGGTGGGTAGGGTCTTCGTTGACTTCGGACGTGGGAGGGTCTATGCTCTTCCAGAGGACGGTGAAGAGGTGATGATCTTCGGCGACTTCCTAGATGTTTGAGAGGCTGAGGCCGAGGGTTGTGGTGGCTGACAGCTATCCGAGGAAGCTTCTACCAACCATGACGCGGCTTGGCGGGGCGAGACTAGCGATAGAAACCCAGGAAACCAGGCCGGCTCCAGCCTGACGGAGAAAAGACCCAGGAGGCTGGAGCGGCCAGATGAGAGCACCCACCGCCCCTAACTGGTGGTGTGGCCCAGAGAGACGTCCCCCGGTCTTCTGTGTTTCTCTAGTGTTAGGCTGGAGAAAACCTTACCCTCCCCCCTCTTTTCCCTTTTTCACATTTATTCTCCCCTTTCTATCTACTGTGTGTGGTGGGCGAGTTGCACTATATTCCACTTCTTCGCCGTAATCATGCTTTTCTCAACGATCATCGGCCTCTCTTAGAGCCGAGGCCTTAAGTTTATCTATCGCTTCTTGTTCTCTAATACCTCAAGCCTTATATCCTTTCGTGAGTCGTTGTGGGAGCGGTGATCAAGTATCTTACTGATGATGAGGTCGCGTCGCTTGTGGGTATTGAGGAGCTACTTGACGCCGTAGCCGAGGGGTTTAGGGCTCTCAGCATGAAGGAGGTGGTGATGCCTATGAGGAGCCGCTTTCACGTCGAGAAGGAGGCAGGTGACATACTTCTCATGCCGTGCCTAGCCCCCTCCCTCGACGTGTTCTCCCTAAAGGTTGTCTCGGTCTTTCCGCGGAACCTTGAGAGGGGGATCCCCACACTTAACGCCGTCGTGGTTATCCTGGACCCCAGTACCGGGGTTCCTAAGATAGTTGCAGATGGAAAGGCTTTGACGGGGCTTAGAACAGCCGCAGCTAGCGCCCTGTCAATCATCCATCTCGCCAAGAAGGATGCCTCGAGGCTGGGGTTAATTGGATGCGGGCAGCAGGGAAGGTGGCAGCTCCAGGTATGCCAGAAAGTTATGAAGCCCGAGAAGGTGCAGGTCTATGACATCGACGGGGCCCGAGCGAGGTCCTTTGTAGCTGAGATGACGCGGAGACTCGGCATCGATATTTACACGGCGGATAGCGCAGAGAGGCTCGCAAGGACTTGCGACGTAATCATAACAGCCACCACTAGCAGGACACCAGTCGTCATGAAGGAGTGGGTTTCCCCCGGCACCCACATATCGGCGATAGGTGCCTACACTCCTGAGATGGCCGAGATAGACCCACGACTTGTAGCCGCCTCAAAAGTAGTGGTCGACCAGATGGAGGCTGCGATGGGGGAGGCGGGAGACATTATTCAGGCTGTTAAAGGCGGCCTCATGAGCTGGAGCGACATATACGGAGAGATCGGCGAGATCATTGCTGGGAAGAAGAGGGGGCGCGTCGCGGACGAAGAGATAACCATCTTTAAGACTGTAGGTACAGCTGTTCAGGATGCGGCTGTTGCATCGATACTTCTCTCGAAGGTGGAGACTCCTTAGCTAGCCGCCTTGTGCCTCGGATGGCCGGCAACGATGTACTCCACCGCCTCACAGATGTATGTGGCGTGATCCGCGATCCTCTCCAAGTTTCTCAGAGCGAGCGCTACCGCGACATCGCACTCCTTTGATCCATTCCTCTCAAGCATGATTGACTTGAGCTTCTCCCTATAAATCTCGTCAATCCGCTCATCCATAGTAGTAGCCTCTCTAGCCCTGCCGACATCCAAGTCCCTGAACGCCTCCACCGTTATTTTGAGCATCTCCCTAATTATGTTACCGGCCTCCCTCACCGGTGAGAGGTCACACTCTAGAAGCGAGCCAAGCATCCTACTGCTCCTGCTTATCTCGAGAGCGTATCTACCTACCCTGAAGAGGTCGTAGGAAACCGTCATGCAGGATCTTATGTATCGGAGGTCCCTGGCGACGGGCTGGTACCTAGCGATAAGCTCTGTGGCGATGTCGCTCACCTCTTCATAGAGCCCCCGCAGATTCTTCGCGGCATCATAGACCTTTTCCTGTACGCTCCTGTACTCCAGCAATCCACTAACCGCGGTGTCAACAGCAGAGATGCTAAGCCTAAACATCTCGAAGACGAGTTCTGTGAGGTGTTTCAGACCGATATCGAGTATCCTGCTCAACCTTACCCGATCCTCCCACTTATATAGTCCTCCGTACGCTTATCCTTGGGATTGGTAAATATTTCCTTAGTGGGGCCCGCCTCTATAATCCTCCCAACCATCCTCTCGTCAGGCATCATTACTACGGTGTAGTCGGATACCCGCGCAGCCTGGAGCATGTTGTGTGTAACTAAGATTATCGTGTATTCATTCTTTATTGATCGGAGCAGCGACTCGATCTTAGCGGTCGATATGGGGTCTAGTGAGACCGTAGGCTCGTCGAGCAGCAGCACCTCGGGGTCGACAGCCAGTGCCCGAGCTATGCAGAGCCTCTGCTGCTGGCCCCCCGACAGGCTATAAGCGTGTCTATCTAGCCTGTCCTTAACCTCATCCCATAGTGCCGCTTTTATCAGAGCATCTTTCACCTTCTGATAAAGCTCTTCCCTGCTAAGCTTGAAGCCGTTGACCCGTAGCCCGAACGCTACGTTGTCGAATATGCTGAAGGGGAAGGGGTTAGGCCTCTGGAAGACCATCCCGATTCGTGATCTGATTAGAACCGGGTCTACATCCTTCGAGTATATGTCGACGCCGTTGAAGTATACCCTGCCGTGAACTTGGGCTCCCGGGATTAGGTCGTTCATCCTGTTTATCGACCTGAGCAGAGTTGATTTGCCGCATCCAGATGGGCCTATTATCGCGGTTATCTCGTTCCTGCCGAAGGAGATGTTAATGTCCTCTATAGCCGGCTTACCCCAATACTCCACGCTCAGCGACTTAGCCTCGATAATGGGGGAGCCGCTCTCGATATTCAAATCTTGCTTATCCTCCGCCACACCCTTCTCCAAAATTCCATTATATGTCTTTCTGCCGAGGCTCAACTCTGACCAGACCTCCTAGTCAGGTATTCTCGAAGAACTATTGCTGAGAGGTTCAAAGCAAACAGGATCAACAGAAGAACAATTATGCCTGCTGATGAGAGCTCAACAAATGCTTGCTGGGGCCTACTTATCCAGTTGTAAAGCTGAAGGGGCATGACTGTAAACTTGCTGAATAGGGATGTTGGATCCTCACGTATAAATAGCAGGCCACTTACGGCCAGTATAGGAGCAGCCTCCCCCAGCGCCCTGCTTATCCCTAGTATGCCGCCCGTCAGCATCATGGGGAGCGCCCTTGGCAGAATAATCCACCTTATCGTCTGAAAGGTGGTCGCACCAAGCGCGTAGGAGCCGTACTTTAGATCGCTTGGTATAGTCCTAACGGCCTCCACACACACCACGGTGACCAGTGGGAGGATAATTAACGCGAGCGTGAATGCGCCAGTTATTATCGTTCTCCCCATGCCGAGTCCATATGCCAAGAATCCCAGCCCAACGACGCCGAAAATTACTGACGGGACACCTGCTAGGTTGGCTATGTTGTAGCTGAGTATCTGTGACAATTTAGATCCCCTCGCGTATTCCTCGAGGTAAAGTGCTGTAACTATGCTGAGGGGGATGCAGATGGCTGCCGCGAGACCCACGGTATAAATGCTACCTAGGATCGCGGACCTCATGCCCGCCTCTGCAGGGTTCGCGGATGGATACTGAGTTATCAGATCCCAGGAGAGGCGGCGCGCGCCGCTACTTACTACGCTGAGTAGGAGCGAGACGACTACGGCCACGGCGATGAACAGCCCAATACTCAGCAGCATAGGTAGTAGGGTGTCGAGGATACGCCTTGCTGTAGGCCTTCTTCCGCCAAACCTAACTAGTACTTGATCGCCCACCGCCTCACCACCCTTATACCAACATAGTTTAAAGACGCAGTCACGATCAATAGGAATAGCGCAACTGCGAAGAGCGACTGGTACTCGATCGTACCATGCGGGGCGTCTCCCGTCGCCACCTGGGCTATGTATGCAGTCATGGTCTCCATGGCCTCGCCGATGTTAAATGTGAGTAAGCTCCTAAAGCCACCTGCTATCGCGGCGATCATGGTCTCCCCCATAGCCCTTGTGAGGGCAAGTATCACGGACGCGGTTACGCCAGAAAGAGCTGCAGGGAAAACGACCTTCAAAACTACGTGATACTTTCTCGACCCAACAGCATAGGCAGCCAGCCTGAGGTCGTCTGGAACCGCGCGCATGGCGTCGTCACTAATGGAGGCTACTATCGGGATTATGAGTACGCCGATCATGAGGCCAACGGCCAGAGCGTTATGTATCTGGACCCCCGACCATAACGGCTGGATGAGCTGCGGGGTGATGAAGTAGAGAGCAAAGTATCCGTAGACCACTGTCGGTATACCGGCCAGAGTCTCCACGATGGGCTTTACAATGGATCTCACGGTTCTTGAAGCGTACTCGCTTAGAAATAGCGCTATCATGAGACCGGTAGGTGCAGCGATGGCTATCGCTATTGCCGAAGTGATGAGTGTGGCGTTAAGGATGGGAGCGACTCCATAGTTCTTGTCAGAGAACAGTACCGTCCACTTGGTGCTGGTTAAAAATTCAACAATGCTGACGTGGGAGAAGAAGTTAAACGACTCAAGTAGGAGCGTGACAAAAATAACTATGAGTGAGACTGTAGATACCATTGTTGACGCAAAAAATATCGCTTTGAATATGGTGTCGGTTAGCCTTTTCCGTCTCACAGTCCTAAATATTTGCGTGGTTGCTAGGTGGGTCAACACTCTTCCCTCTAATGCGGGCCGGCGTTTTTCCAGACGGCTGCCGCAAGCGCGTATAGCTTATCCGTGATGCCGCTTCTCAGGAGAGCTGCTGCGGCATTGTAGTACTCAGGCTGTAGCGGTGTATAGCCCACTTTCCTCACTAGTTGTACCCCATTCTCGAGGTAGAATATTACGAATTCCCTGACCCATGGCTTCTCGGACCAAGACTTCTTGTTTACGTAGATGAAGAGGGGTCGGCTGAGGGGGTATTCAAAGGTCTCCACAGTCTCGTCGGTTGGCGTAACACACGTTGAGTCCTGAATCTTGTCGTCTCGTATAGGCACCACCCTTATCCTATCCTTGGCCTCAGTATAGTAGGCGTAGCCGAAGTATCCCAAGGCGTATTGCTCCGCCTCCACACCAGCCACTAGAACGTTGTCGTCCTCCGAGGCCACGTAGTCGGTGCGGCTCGCCTTAGATTTGCCGACCACGCGCTCCGTGAAGTAGTCGAAGGTTCCGGAGTCGGGGCCTGGGCCGTATAGCAGTATTGGCTGGTCGGGCCATCCGGGCCTTATGTCGCTCCATTTCTTGACCGTACTGTCGGGCTTCCAGATCTCCCTAAGCTCTGAGATCGTGAGGCAGTCAACAAAAGTGTTCTTGACATTGACTACCACGGCCAGCCCGTCAATCGCGACTGGGACCTCAATCCATTCTATGCCGTTTTTGGTCGCAGTCTCATGCTCGCTGCGGAGTATTGGTCTGGATGCGTCGTTGATGTCTGTCTCCCCCACCACGAACCTCTTAAAGCCGCCGCCCGTGCCAGATATTCCTACGGAGATCTTCACATTGGTCCAACGCTTCATGAATTCTTCCGCAGCGGCTTCCGTGATTGGATAAACGGTGCTCGAGCCATCTATCACGATCTCACCACGCAGCTCGGCTGGAGTCTGTGTTGGGGGACCTCCAGCGGTTACGGTGACAGTAGCCTGTTTAGTCTCAGTTATGGTGCGAGTCACCGTGATTACCCGCTCGCCCTGTTGGGCCTGTTGCTGGGAAGATCCAATGAGCCATCCACCGATTAGGCCCACGATTCCTCCTACAAGCAGGAAAACTAGGACCGTCGCCCAAGCTTTTTGAGTCATCATCAGCATCTCCACCGTATAGTCGCTATATAAGGTATCCATATATTGACTATATCTATGACTTTATTCTATATAGCAGAAAGGTGCAGAATAGATAAGCATAAAGATACCGGCTCACATAACTTATTGGGTAGGTGTAGGATTGTCGCTCTATCTACGTAGGTTGCAGAAAACCGGTGGCTCGACGCTGATAGTCTCACTCCCCCAAGAGTGGGTGCGGAAGTGTCAGCTTAGACCTCATGACGAGGTATATCTGCTGGAGGAGCCGGGAGGAGGTCTATATGTATGGGCCAGCAAGCAGTCTGAGAGGGGGGAGGCGAGAGAAGCTACCCTGAGGATAAGTGGGGACATGGATCCCGAGGACGTTCTGAGACTCTATATATCCGCCTATATAGCGGGCTTCGAGATTATTAGGTTAGAGCTCGGCGAGGGCGGATACAGGCGGATTAACGAGGTTAAGGACATGATTCGGCGATGGCTTGTGGGCGTCGAGGTTGTTGGTGAGACCTTCAGAGAGCTCGCGACACAGTGCCTACCGGCCCACGACAGCCTCTCACCGCTCAGGATCATCGAGAGGATGGCGGCACTTTCAGCCAGCATGCAGAGGGACGCATTATACGCTGTCGAGACCCTGGACGAGCAGCTCGCTCAAGACATCTTTCAGAGGGACTATGACGTCGATAGGTTCTATCACTTCGTGGTTCGGCAGCTGAATATCGGGATTTCGAGTCCTCGGAAGCTGAGCGCCCTTGGAATAAGTAATCCACAGGACTGCCTGTTCTTCATAATTGCAGCCAAGAGTGTCGAGAGATCGGCCGACCACGCTGTATCCATAGCGGGCTACGTGTTGAGGGACAGGCGTAAGATTGCGCCACCGAGAGCGGTTCTGGATGCGGGGCATGAGGCGGCCAGGCTCTTCACGCAGTCTAAAGACGCGCTACTAGGCCTCAACCTCACAGAAGCATTGAAGACCTTGCGCGAGATAGAGGCATTCGAGCTATCTCTAATAGACGCTTCTCAGCTCTTGCAGAGGCGTGATGAAAAATACAGCGCGTTCTACATACTTATGCAGGATATTAGGAGGATAGCTGAGTATGGGTCAGACATCTGCGAGGCTACCTTAAATCTCGCAGCGAAGCATCAGGAATTCGATCACCATCCCCCCCTCATAGATGTGGACTAGTGCCAGCTTCCTAGATACCCATCAACGCCTCTTTCATGGATGGGGCTGTGGGTGCCGATCTCCGGCCCAAGCAGACAAGGTAAACCTCCGAGCTGTGCTTACTCAGCGTCGGAGGAGTTACCACCCTCTTGTATGCCGTAAAGCTCTGCCTCAGGGGCTTCTCAACGACCATTAGTTCGGGGCATTCGAAGGCCTTAAGCGCCATATTGCCACCATCTCTTAATATCTCGTCAGCGATCTCGACACACCTGACTAACAGGTCGATCTGTTTTAGACGATCAACCTCGACGGCTCCAGAGAGGTGGGGCGAGGCGTCTGAGACTATAACATCGCATCTGGGCGTGCCTAGCTTTTCAAGGATCTTCCGACCCGCCTGAGGGTCAAAAATGTCGCAGATGAGTGTTTTTATGTTTTTGGCAGAGACTTGGATAGGCCTCACATCGACCCCGAGAACTAGACCCTTGTCGCCCACCATCTCTGAGGCGGCCTTCAGCATCCCACCCGGCGCAGCGCCAAGGTCTATGACTACGTCGCCCGGCCGGATCAGCCCATATCGGGATTGTATGTATTTGAGCTTGTATGCAGCCCGTGACGGATACCCCTCACGCCTTGCCCGCCTCACCCAGGGGTCGTCGCGCCTCTCAGCAAGCCACCGCCCCTTGGTCATCCCAAAAATCACCCCCGCCACGCAGGAGACCCCTATCCGCCAGAAGAGTTAGCTTCTCTCTGATGGGGTTTTCTAGACACGATCACGCGGGGTGGCTTAATGACGCGCCCTCTGAACTCGTAGCCCTTGGAGACCTCTGCTATTATAACGTCGTCGTCAACATCCTCACGCTCAACAAAACCTACCGCCTCGTGGATGAAGGGGTCGAACTTCTTTCCAATAACCTCCATAGCCCGTATACCATTTTCCGAGAGCATGCGCCTCATCTCTCTCACAAGGATCCTCAGACCCTCCAGCGTGGTCTCCGGATCAGCCGTCTGAGCGTTGTTATAGATCCGCTCGACTTCCTCATACATCGTTAACATGGTAAGGACAAGCCTCTCGGCCGCCCTTCTACCAGCCTCCTCAACCTCCCTCTCGAGGAGCTTCCTCAGATTGTCAAGCTCGGCCCTGAGGTAGAGGTTCTCCTCCCTAAGCCTCTTAACCTCCTCCGAAGCCTCCCCGACTTCAGGGGCCTCGCCCGGCAACCTACTCTAGCGATGCCTATCCAGATATAATAACTCATCCGGGAAAGTTACGGCGAGAGGGGGCGGCGGCCCCCTAGTGGTCGAGGGCTGGGAATCCCCGGAGGCGCGGCAGGGCTGTTATCAGCCACGTGTACCTCCCAGCAGCCTAGCTGCACCTTAGCGCTGCTCCCTCCCGGGCCTGACGCGGTTCGGTGCATGCAGGCGTAGTAGGCCCGGCCTACGCCGGGCGCTACGCCCTACTAGACTCCGGAAGGGCGCGGCCTCACCTATCGCCATGCCCCACCCCGGGGTCCATATCCCTCTTCCACTGGGTTGCTGGCCCCCGCGCGAGCCCGTTTCGGGTTCAGGGGAGGGCTAGCCCCCCGGCCCTACCCGCCACCCCCGAGAGAGTCTATGGGGGGCCCACGTTAAAGCTTTTCCCCTTTCAGCAACCGGTACTGTCAAGTTGGTATTACCTCTCTCCTCCTGCCCTGATGATGTTATGTGTTGCTGCAATTGTAGTTGCCAGCTCTTCTATGCTCTTCAACTTCTTCGAGTTCACGTTGTTGTAGAACCTCTTAGTCCTCTCTTTAATTTCCCTTAGCTGAGGCCTGCTGTGAAGAGAAAGACGGAATAGAGCTTCTCGAGGGGAGAGTACCTGTGGGATCGAAATAGATTGGAGACAGAGTCCAGTAATGCATCGATGACGTGCATCACGGCCAGAGACCCATCCCAAAAGGCTTAAGTAAAACTTGTCAGTACCTCAGCAACCGCCTTGCTAAAGGAGATGCGCGATCTCCTTTGCCGAACTGATTATCGTGATCTCTCTGCGCCTCACAACCTCCCTGTAGTGCTCAATCTTTGCCCTAAGCTCCTCCATCAGCTCTAACAAGTATTGATAGAGATATTCCTTGATCTCTCCGCTTATCATTCTTCCAGAGGAGTAGTCGCTCGCTATCCGCTGTAGCTCCGAGTCGTCCTTCAGGACGAATCGAAGTATCTTGAAAGGGATGTCTCTCTCGAGGTCCGCGCCCCTCTGCCTCTGCTCTTCGAGTGTGTTGGCTCCCCCCGAGAACGCCTTATAGATCTTCCTCCTCAAGAGGGGGGCGTCATCTTCGGGTATGAATATTGCTGAGCCGGGGTCGCTCTTGCTCATTTTTCCCTCCCCCTTCAGACTCGGCACATCTCTGAGATAGACCCCGACGACCTGCTTGAACTGGTAATAGACGCTACGCCTCACATAGTCTCTACACAGCCTTATGTGGGGGTCCTGATCCAGCCCTACCGGTATGATCCCAATTATGGGTCTCACGAGCTGTGGGAAGAGGATGTCTCCGATCTGGATGAGTGATGAGACTATCCTAGCGGGGTCCAAAGCACCGTATACCGCCCGAAACTCCTGCAGAGTGATCTCTCTCGCCGCCTCGGCCGCTATTTTATGGATGTCCGGGTTCTCCGACTGGAAATAAAACACGCATCGACTGGGGTCGATGCCGAGGGCGAGGTATGTCGGAATATGGTTGTTGAGAGCTATCTCTCTGGCCTCCTCCAGGCTCACGCCCCTCGTTGCGAGAGACTCTAGATCGGCCACTAGGAGAATCGTGAGCTTAGCGCGGCTTGAGAAGCACTTCATAGCCTCGACGACGGCCATTGTCCCCAGGTGGATACGGTCCGACGAGGGCATTATACCAGTGAGGGCATAGTAGTCGCCACTGCTTATCGCCTCCTTAAGCTCCTCATACCCTCTGCACGCATAAATTAGGCCCCGCCTAACATATACGTGGTCAATACCAAGCTCGTCCGGAGCAATGTATCTTAATCCAAGCTCCTCCACAAGCCTCGTCTCGCGGCCCTCCGTCCTCTCCATCTAGGATCCCAAAATCTGGGCCGGGGCATCCACTATTATAATTATCCTCCCTTGCGGAGAAAACCACCACCTAACCTTGACCCTCACCACGCCTTGGTTGCTGGGAGAAGCCTAACGTAGCCCCCCTGCTCCAGCAACCTAGCTGTACGGGGGTCGAGGGCGGCTATGTCTCCTTCCATAAACGGCCCCCTAGTGACACCCTCAGAGTCTACTATCGCAGGCGCAGGCTTTACAAAGACTGCGACGACGCTTGGAGGCGCCTCAATACTTTCCCCGGAAAGGTCTAGTGAATACTTGACGTGTTCTAGGTATTCTCGATAGCTTGTGAGGGGTCTCTGGAGCCTCTCGTATAGCTCCGCCTCGACTGGCAGCAGATTCTCGACCCTTCTCCCCTCAACGGCGGCCTCGATAAGCTTCCTCATCCTCTTCAGCATCATATCGCTTACCAGCCGCGAGAGGATGTCGAGCTCCTCAGTGAGGAGTCTGGTGCTAGGGGCTTCCCGGTCTACGGCAAGCCTGACCCGGACCCGGAGCTCCTCGGCGTAGTGCTTAAGAGCCGTGATCCAGTCTTGCGGAATCTTGATAGGTTGGGGCGAAGACTTCTCGCTGCTCCAGAGCTCATACGTCTCCCGATAGACGTTTCTCTCGGAAGACATGCCACGAGGGTTGGCTTCTTCGCAAGATATAAAGCAGCCCGCAGGTCCGGAGCCTCCCACTTCGGGCCGGTTAAGGATATATAGCTGGCGAGCCGCTTTTGGGGGCAGAATGAAGGTTCCCGCCAAGATCACTAGCTACTGTCCGAGATGCAACTCCCATACCGAGCAGACCGTCGCCCTGTATAAGAAGGGGAAGGAGAGGGGCTTGGCGATAGGAGCCAGGAGGCATGAGAGGGAGCTCAAAGGCTATGGCGGCCAGAAATACCCCATCCAGCGGAACAAGGCGAAGACTACTGACAAGAAGACCCTAATCCTCACCTGCAGTAAATGCGGCAGGAAAGTCATGCGGGAAGGGATAAGGCTGAGGAAACTCGAGATCGTGAGGTGATCGAGGGTCTTGGCTCGAGTCGACGTAGAGCGCCTCATTCCACGGCCCAGCAGCAAGTTTCTTTTAGTTTCGTGCCTGCACTGCGGAAATAAGCAGGTATTGCCGGACTCTGCAAAGATAAGGGTTGTATGTAACGTCTGTGGCGAGACGCTTGCTGTTCCGCGGGGTGGGAAGGCTAAGATCCTCGGTAGGGTTGAGAGCGTCCTCGACTAGATGAGAGCATGTGTCTCACCTATCGCCATGCCCCACCCCGGGGTCCATATCCCTCTTCCACTGGGTTGCTGGCCCCCGCGCGAGCCCGTTTCGGGTTCAGGGGAGGGCTAGCCCCCCGGCCCTACCCGCCACCCCCGAGAGAGTCTATGGGGGGCCCACGTTAAAGCTTTTCCCCTTTCAGCAACCGCCTTGCTAAAGCCCTGCCGGAATCCCGCTGAAGCCGTCTGCGTGCCTGAAAGTTTTTTCCGTCAGTAGTATATGTGATTCTGTATCCCTCGCCGTTCCTCTTAGTCCTATGAACATCCGCGTAGAACTTCAAAGCCCTCCCCCTATAGGCGGCTCGCACTCGTCGCTAGCCCCCGACCGGCATGGAGTCCTGCCCACCTCCGCGGGGCCGCCTATGGGGTGGTACAGTCAGCGTGATTCTCTATCCCGCGCCGCGCAGGCCTCCCTCCCCGAATGGGCAGCCCCAGCCGCCCACAAACAACCGGGCGGCCCGGAGTCTTTCTCCGGGAAAGAGACAGCCCACTCGGGGTCTAGTCAAAATCTTCTGTATTCTGGCGCTTCTAGGGCAGGAATGGCCTCAGCCCATTCGGCCACCCCTCCTCCCCCATCTACCCCCAAATCTCCCAGCCCCGACCCGGGAGCAATTCCTCAGGGAGATATGGGCGGGGAGGACACTCCCCGGCCGCGCCAGCAGGCGCAGGAAGCATCCCTGCTCCCTTCGGGGACCTAAATGCTTATGTAATGTTTCTAGCGTCGTTCTGTATAGTGGTTGGGTGAGGGCGGGACCGACATGCCCGGGCACAAGGGGCCGTGTCCGGGTGTGTGTCCCGTCCGATGCGAGTAGACACCAAGCCGAAAATAACGGCCCACCATTCAAGGACATATAAAGGCCAGAAACATAG
>JAVVGN010000023.1:0-24040 GCA_032249095.1 Candidatus Caldarchaeales archaeon
CTTGCCGGAGTGGGCTTCGTGGCGTAGAACCAAGAACTATTTCGGAATGTGGAGGGGAGATGAGAAGACACGCTTCCACAGGTCGAAGACTGCTAGACAGGCCCTTGAAAGACTTACGATGAGCATCAAAGGCTATGCAAGAGGAAAAGAACTCAAAGAAGTCCTAAAGACCATCTGGATAACATTGAAGGCCCAGAAGGCCGGGCCGGTTCCAGCCTGACGGAGAAAAGACCCAGGAGGCTGGAGCGGCCGGCTAATATCACCTAACCACCCCCTAGAGAGCGTCTCATAGGGGTGGTACGGCCTCAAACATACACCTTCCGGTCTTCTGGGTTTCTCTAGTGTCAGGCTGGAGAAAGCTCGACCCCTCCCCCCTCTTTCCTTCCCCTCGTTACCCTCTTCTGAACTCATCTCTAAATTCCGTATCTTAGGTGTATGATTATTGATGGTATTGTTGCTAGGGCTTTGTATGTTTATGCTAGCCTCTCATACCTTATGGTTATTCTTCTGAATGATTTTAGCCATCCGAAGAACCTCTCTACAGCAGACCCCATCCTCCTGTATAGCTCAGTATTGTATGGTCTAGGCTTCCTACCATTCCTGGGATTCACGGGTATGTTAGGCTCTATATCCATGGATTCTAAGCCCCTCCTTATGGATTCAGTGTCGTATGCCGCGTCTGCGTAGAGCTGCCCAGGCTTTCCATCTAATCCCTCCACAAGCTCTAGAAGCTTCTTGGAGTCATGTTCGTTCCCAGGACCTATAGCTATACTTAGAGGCATAGAATCCCTGTCTACGCATACATGTATCTTAGTCCCCTTCCTATGCTTGAAGCCATCGTATCCTACCAGCTCAGGGTATTTAAAGTCTTATCCGGACACTACCTGTTTAGTAGTTGTTGGTGTCCCTTCAATAGGACCTATAGGCCACTATCATCCTCCGCATGACTAGGAAGTCTTCCAGTAACTCTTCTGAACCATCTCTCCTAAATCCTCATTAGGGCCTTTATGTCGCCCCTCGCGTCGTCTTGGGAGCTTTAGCTCCATGCGCATCTTCTCAATCAACGTAAGCCTCCTAAGATAGTATACCTCTACTCCTCTCCTCACAAGCTCTAGCGCGCCGTCCATATAATGGACAGGCAATGTATCTACAAATAGCTTGTCTCGGGGCCCGACCGATCTCGCTGAAGCCATCTACGTGCCTGAAAGAGACTCCATCAGCTGTATACGTTATCTTGAAGCCCCCGCCATTCCTAGACCTCCTTGAACATCGGCGTCGTACCTCACCACTCAGCCCACCCCCTCATGAGTAACTCTAGCAAACTCGCTAATACCTACTCAAGGCTCCCGCTCAGTGAGATCTAACATATTCTGTGGGGACAAGATAGGCTGATAAGATTTCAGCTAATAAACCTAGGCCCATTACCTCGTGGGTGTTTGCAACCTATATCTAAAGGACGCGTCTCCTGTGCTTACTGTGATTTCGTAGGTCGCGCCCTTCTCCCACGCCAAGCCAACGTATATCGCTCCGACAGAATTTCCCTCTATCCTACATGGATCCGATGTGCAATAGTACGTGCCGGCTGGTGGAAATAAGGCGTTAACTGAGCTGTTACCCGCGAGGCCTGTGCCGTAAGATGACATCTTAAGAGGTATTCCCTTATAATGTGACCCGTTGATGATGACGGCCTTCACCTCGATGCTTTTTGTACTGGGGTTATAGAGGCTGAGGGTGAGGGTTGATTTATCGTTGCTGAAGTTGTATCCCACGAGATGTAACTCATCTGGCTCGGTGTGAGGATATATGAGCGAGATTGTTATTGCAGATATAACTGCGATTATCGGTATTATGACCAGCAGCCTAGGTAGCTCTCTCACGGTCTTCACCCATCCTCCTAATCTGGAGAAGAGATCTTACGGTAAATAGAATAACACCCCAAGCAGTCATCACAACCGATGAAACCAACACTATTAGAACGGTGTTGGCCTCGATAGGGACGCCCACAAGCCTTGGGTCGGGCCAGTAGTTCTGGGAGACAATGTTTGTATGTGGAAGCTCGAGCGGTGGGAAAGCCATGGTACTCGTCAACACCGTCGTCGCGTTAGCCGCGGACAGTCCTCCGCCGCCGTCAAACACCGTGTGAACGACATATTTCCCAGCGCTTGGCGGCTTATAGAGAAGGGATGCATTTCCAGCATGGTCTGTTACGGCGGAGCCTATAACTAGGGGGGCGAAGGATGTTTCCACAAGGAATCGTATTATTATTCCTTCAACGGGTTCGTCGTTCTCGGTTAAAACCACGGCTCCGACCAGATAGCCCGACGGGGTAGAGCTTATCCATGGACTTATCTTTACATTCGTAAGCTTCTTGGATGTGGGACGCACATCAAGCACCCCGTCCTGAAGGTTCTCATGCCCCCTGCATCTTAGGGTGCATCTTATCTTGAAGGATCCAGGCTGGTTGACCACCAGCGTGGCGTCTTGGCTCGGCTCTTCACGGCTCAGCCTCACTGAAATTCCGTATTCAGGTATCTCGATCCTATGGGGATTGTCTGTCTGTAAATCAGTGTCGCCGTAAACGAATCTTAGCTTCACTGTATCTCCCTGCTCAACAGTGAGTCGGAGGTCTCTAGAACCATTAAATCCGTCTCTTGACACAATTATGAGAAATTCCTTCATGGATGGCCTGTCATCATTTTGCCCGACCCTTATTTCAGCAGCGGCCACGTCCCCAAAGACTAGCGGTAAGTTTAGGGACATCAGCCCTATGATGAGCAGGATTGGTATAATCCTCACGGTACCATCAACCTCGCCCTCTCTAGAACTCTCCTGAGATACTCAATTCCAGCATTAGCGAAAACTGTAATTTTATAGCTGTTGTACCAGAGCTCCATCTTTGACTGTCGCGGGACGTGGATCAATAATCCCCCATCCCCTACATGTATCGCCTCCGAGCCTGGCGGGGGATTCCCTGGCGGACCTAGAGGATACTCTAGCTTCTGAAAAATTACCATAACCTTGACAGTCTCCGTATACAGTCCTAGGTCCTCTAGACTTGCGTCGTCTATGAGGATCGTTAACATCCTTGCTTGAGGGTTGTAGAACAGCCCTACCACATCCAGTCCAAAACCTTTTAACCCATCAGGTTTCAGCCCCAGACCCCTCACATCTCTTAAGCTCGCGGGCGCCCCGAGTACTGCTAGGCTCCGGCGATAACCTCTTGAGTTTTCATAGATGAGCTGGCTGAGGTACCTGCCTCCAAGCCATCCTATGGTTAAGCCGGCGAGGGAGCTGGCGATTACACGTAGGTAGGCTCTCCTCTCCGTCGGCCGCTCCTCCCCCAGCGGTTGCTTTGGAACTATAAGCCTCAGTATTTTAGGGGCAGTTTCAAGCTCCTCAGCCCTCAACTCATGCCCTACCGTCTCCCAGATTGACACTATTGGGAAAATTTTGCAAACACCACGTATATGAGCATGAACAGGGCGAAGGCACCTGACATGATGGACCACTCGACCCAGGTCGGCCTATATAACCCCCATGGATAAGGTAACTGTGGGACAGCAAGGCTTGGGACGACTATATTCCATCTCTCAAGCCACATCCCAATGTTTACCAGAGCCGCCGCCGCGACATATCCACGTGTGTTACGCGTTGCTGGGATGGCTAAGATGAGGGCCGGTATTATAAGACCGCCCAAGATCTGGGTCCAGAACGTTGATGAGTAGGGCCCCCAGAAGAGAGCGGTTAACCACCTACCCTCCATCTCCGTCGTCCCTAAGTATTTATAGCCTGTAACGAGGAACTCGTTTATCGTAAAGTATATGACCACTAGATCAAGTGCGAGAAGTAGTTTAGCCATAGCGTTGATGTGTTTGTCAGTGGTAGCCCAGCCGATCCCTAGAATATGTTTTGCCAAAACCATTATCAACAAGACCGTCGCCACCCCTGATAGTACTGCCCCAGCTACGAAATAGGGGCCGAAGATCGTGCTGTTCCAGCCCACCCTTAACGTCATCGCAAAATCCCATGAAACCACCGTATGCACAGTTATTACCATGAAGACTATGAGGTAGGTAAGAAGACGTATCAATCTTTCGAGCATTTCCCACTGTTTGGGTGTGCCTGACCATCCTAGCGACAGAGCATTGTACAGCCGATACTGTATGGATCCTTTGTTCTGCATCGAGTCTCGGAGCAATGCTATATCGGGTATCATGGGGATGTAGAGGTAGAGGGTTGAGGTTACGAAGTATGTGCCTATGCATATCAGGTCCCATAGGAGTGGTGACTGGATGCGGCCGAACAAGAATAGGTTAAGAACCCTCTCAGGCCTACCTAAGTCTATCAACGGCATCATCATGGCTACAAGCAGGCTTGCGAATGTCACGGCCTCGGCCATCCTAGTAACGGGTCGCCGCCACTCGTTTCCGGTCAATCTTAGTATGGCCGTGATCAGCGCTCCGATATGGCTTATCCCTATGAAGAATACGAAGTTTATGATATATATGCCCCATATGACGGCCCTCATACCGGTGACCCCTAAACCTGTGTTAAGCTGGTGGAGCCATGCATACGCGCCCCATATCACTATGGAGGCGAGCGAGGTCACCGTTAGGTAGAACCAGAACCCGCGTCTCCTAATGGGTGCGACTAACGTCTCGGCTTTTACGTACGGCTCCACACTCACACTGACCCCCCTCTTGGTGGGAGATAGTATACACGTGGCTCTGTCCCAAGCTCCTCTTTCAGCCTATATACACCTCTACCTCTTAGAAGCTCAGAAAGCTTCACCGTCTCATCACCGTTTGAGACCACATCCTCAGCCGCATCACCAAAGAAAAGCGCCCTATGTCCGGCGGCTGTGCATGCCTCAACGCATGCAGGAAGCCTGCCTTCCTTAATCCTGTGCCTACACCATATGCATTTTTCAACAACTCCCCGTCTCTTCGGAATATTGTGGTCTGGGGAGTATGGTATATTCCTCTCCTCTTCTAATACGGGCGGATCAAACCAGTTGAAGAACCTCCTCTCATATGGGCATGCTGTAATGCATATCCTGCAGCCTATGCATCTCTCCTGGTCTACAAGGACGATCTCGTCCTCGGAATAGAAAGTAGCACCAACAGGACATACCTTCGCACATGGGGCGTTCTGGCAGTTCTGACAAAGAACTGGGAGGAAGTGATCACCTATCTTGAAGACCTCTATCCATGGCTGCCTACCTCCATATCCATGCTCACCCCATGAGGGAGGGACCCTCATCTCCTCCTGACATGCCTCAACGCATTTCATACAGCCGTTGCATCTATCGGTATCTATAACGAAGACCCAATGCCTCTGCCTTCCACTCAGCGACCACTCGGTTTGGAGGGCTGTCTTAGCGGGAGGCTGGGGGCCTTCTATTGAGGCTGAGGCAACCGCCCCTACTACTGCCGATAGACCTAGAGTTAGGGCGTCACGTCTTGTGAGACGCCGCCTGTCCTGACTCGTTGTATAAGCACCTCAGTTATTAAAAAGAAAAAGAGGATGTTGTCCTCAAGGCCCCTCAATTTTACTCGATGACGATGAGATACCCCACCATGTACTCATGGTCTGGATCGCAATCACCCTTCTCGTGATCGTGGGGAGTACCGCACTCAAACTTGAAGACACCGGCCTTGTCAGCTACGAAGGTTACTGTTCTTGTCCTCGCAGCTGGGTCGGGGGCCTCATCCCTACCGGGAATCCTGCCCGTATCAATGTTATAACCTTCGATTACTAAAGAGTGGGCGTGGCGTCGGGGATTCTGAACAGTTAGCTCCACAGTATCTCCCTTCTTTACAATGATTACCGGTGGCTCCCATCTATGCATTTCAGGCCCAAGTTTTTCCTCTTCATCAACCTCTACAATGGCTTTAGCCTCACCCATCTGTAGTACTATCTTCACCGTAGCAGGTTCCAGCCCCTTACCAGGAGGACCAGGGGGACCTTGAGGACCAGCTGGACCGGGAGGACCCTGTGGGCCTGGGATGACAAAGTTGACAGCAACGGCTATTACGGCCAGTACTATGGCGGCGACAGCTAACGTCAACATAGTTCTACTATTCACCACATTTCATCACCTCATACCTCACGCATAAAATGAGTTTAGCCCTCAACATAGCTGTTCTAGGGGAAGTGGATTTAGAGTTGAAAGCAGAACAGTATTTCCTGAGCAAAGGAATATTTCTGACTAAACCCTAATAAGTCTAGGGGGTTTAGCTTAATTAGGTTGCAGTCCGAGAGAGACGCGGTTGGAGATTTCTTCAAAACATTGAGCCATCCTGTTAGGAGGGATATGATAAGGCTCCTCTATGAGCGGATTGACCTCTCCTACACAGAGCTTCTAAACGAGCTGAAGATAGATGAGGGGCAACTTAACTTCCACCTCAGAGCCATGAAAGTCCTGCTCGACCACAGCGGTGATGGCAGATATAAGCTAAACAACATTGGCAAGGCAGCCCACCACATGATAAAAGACATCACTAGGATCCTTGGCGCTGCAGATTATCTTGTAAAGCCAAAGATAAGTGGGGGATTGTTCCTAAGACTTGTTGTAGCCTTTCTACTGGATGTTGCTGTCTTCTTCGTGGCCACAGGCGCCTTCTTAGACGAGAATGTTTGGCATCTAGCTATGCTCCACTGGGCTGACGTGAGCAAGCATATGACCGGGATAATTGAGGCCTATGCACACATCTTTTTCGCTACCTTCATCGTCTTCACCCTTCTGGAGGCGTACAAGGGCCAGACACTCGGCAAATACCTGATGGGCATAAGGGTGGTGGCTGTTACGGGGCGTAGGCTTACCATCGTGGAGTCAGGGATAAGGAATGCTGGAAAGGTCTTCCTACTGCCGATAGACCTGATCGTCGGCATAATCTTCCTACGCAGTCAGGGATATGTTAGATTTTTCGACTACTACACTAGATGTATGGTGGAATCGATAAAAAATAGTGTTCCAAGCCAAATATAGTAGCAGACAAACATGCGCAACGCATAAAGCTCTTAATAACTCATCAAGCCCCCCATAACTACAACCTGTTAAGGATGTAGTCTAACATACGCATAAGGCATCAAAACAGAAACTAGGCCATAGACATAAAAAGAAGATAGGCGGTCTAAATTGTTAGAATCGGTTGAATTTGGAAGGTTTCATTTCCCAATTATTGGATTGAGGAGAATTAGGAATATATACGGCGACTTTAGGCGGACGCACGTTGAGCTGAAGGGTAAGCGTTACTTGCACATTGTGCCATACAAGGGAGACTATGCCACCCTGATCACGAAGCCATATGGATCATATCTACGAGCTGCTGGAGCTAGGTGGAGAAGTTTGATCATGTTGAATTTTCCCGCAGAAGCTCCCCTAACATCAGGGAGGACTTAGGCTATATAGAATCACTCTCCAGGCTGCAGTCTTGTCAAACGTGCCCCGGACGAGCTAGTTTTCAACTTGGGTGTTTAATACAATTGTCCCAGCTCATATTTTTCGGGTCTCTAATTAGTAGCAGGTTTATTCCTTGGATTTCTATGCGGTTTTCTCCGCTTGCCTTTTGGAGTTGACTGCGTTTTGCGGTGGGTTAAAAGATTCCGATGCTCAACAAGCGACCCAGAGGGCTCAAACGTGGTATTCATTCATCCTTCCAGCAAAACGTTTTACTAAGGATGGGTCGAGGTTTAAAGGCTTAAATAAATTCTATAGGTATGTGAGTGTGGGATTTGGATCGTTTCGAAGAGGCGAGGAGGTGGGCGGCTCAGTCTCGGAGAGATTTAAAAGCGGCCGAAGACAGCTTCATGTCTAAAAATTATGAATGGAGTTGCTTTCAGGCACAGCAAGCTGCTGAGAAAGCTGTTAAAGCCCTACTATATCTTCATGGTATGAGCAGCTGGGGTCACAGCGTAACTGAATTACTTGGCTATGTGAGGGATGTCGAGAGAGTGGGTGAGGATCTATACGTTGCGGGACGTGAGTTAGATAGACACTACATCCCATCCAGATATCCCAATGCCTTTGAGTCGGGGTATCCTGGCATGTATTACGATGAGTCAACAGCGATGCGAGCGTTAGAGTCAGGTAAAAAAATAATCGACTGGGTGAGAGAATGCTTGAAGAAAGCAGGACTAGAATTATAGATAGAGTGATTGAAAAGTTGGGGAGAACAATCGGGATAGAGGCGGTAATATTGTTCGGCTCATGGACTAGAGGTGGGGGAGGAGACTGGAGCGACATCGACCTACTAGTTGTGAGCAACCAGGTAAAACACACAAACATACTAGATAGGTTCAGGTTAGCAGCCGAGCTAAGAGAACCTAGAACAGACATCTTCATCTATACGTATGAGGAAGTCGAGTCAATGTTAATCAGGATGAACCCTCTGATCGTCTCGGCGCTCGTTGAAGGAACACCAATTAGGACAAGTGAAAGAGTTATAAACCTCATCGAGTATGCGAGAAGAAAATTCACCAAAAAAGGACGTTTATGGGTCATGGAACATTCTCCCCTCCTCCTCTGATGAGTGTAGAGCTTTATGGTTGTAGATGCTGAGTATCAGTAGCAGCCGAGTATAGCCCCACCCTTACCAGGGCCCCCGCATCAGGACGCGTATGACGGAGACATACTATACTTCATGAAAGGCTCTATGGAACTACAGCCTAGGATACATAAAGACTTCTAAGGGATTGATTTTCCCAAGAGAGATATACCATACACTATTAAGCATAGACGGACTAGTAAAAGAGATTGGAGTTGTTAAGAGGGAGAGGTCTAAGACTAAGCATAGCTATTAACCGGTGATGCGCTGCTGTAACGAACGAGGTTTGGAGAAGGCGACGAAGAGCAGGGTGAAAGCTAAAATTGAGTGGAAGATTGGGTATTTGGTGAGCTTGGACGAACGAGCCGAGAGGGATGCCGGCGACATACTCTCCCTGATTACTCAATACTTTGAGGCTATAGGAAGCTCGGGCAACTCGATCAATCTTGGTATAGGCGATCTTGACCACGATCTCTTTGACGTGCTTAAAGAGGAGGCTGTGAGGCGGATAACGTCCGGTTACAATAAGTATACCCAGACGGCTGGGATACCTGACCTTCGGGAGGAGGTTGCTAAGTATTACCAGCGTAGGTGGAAGTGTGAAATAACGTCTAAAAACGTCATCATCACTCCGGGCGCCTCAAACGCCCTCTTCATGTCAATCGCCTCCGTCCTTCGAGGAGGTGGTGAAGTCGTGATACCTACGCCGACCTTTCCCTCATTCAGCGCCCTAACCTTGATAATGGGTGGCAGGGTATATGAAGTCCCCACAAGGATGGAGGAGGGGTTTAAGCCGAGGGCGGAGACGATCGCCTCGAAGCTAGGCGAAAAAACTTGCGCCGTCATAATTAACAGTCCCTCAAACCCGACGGGAAGCATATATGACGAGGATCTGATAGGCGCCCTAGTAGATGAGTGCAAGAGACGCGGCGTCTACATCATCTCCGACGAGGTCTACGAGAGGTTTGACTACACCGGGCGGTACACGAGCTTAGCCAAGTTCTGGGACAGCTATGACAGGATCATAATAGTTAACAGCTTCTCGAAGACACTCGCCATGACAGGGTGGAGGCTTGGGTATATGGTCATCCCGGAGCACCTTTACTCCCGCGTGATGAGGCTTCAAGCCTTTATAAACGCCTGTCCGCCCAGCGTGGCGCAGTATGTCGCTCTCTTCGCCTTGAGATCCCCGGAGGTTGAGCGTTTGATAGACGCCAAGGTTGCCGAGTATAGAGATAGGAGGGATGGCATGTGGCGGGAATTGTCAGAAGCGGGGGTGCAGGTTCTCCTTCCGGAGGGCGGAATATTTCTATTTCCCAAGATACCGTTAGAGATGGACTCGGAGGCCTTCTGCAACAGGCTCGCCAAGAGTAAGGGCGTGATCACGATTCCCGGCCGCGCCTTCGGGGCAGGAGGGGAGAGACACTTCAGGATCACCATCTCAGCCCCCATAAACACGCTCACAGAGGCCGCGAGACGCATAGCGTCGTTTATAGAGGAGTGTAGGGCCTCCAAGTAGGCCGAGGTGGGCGCCACTTCTCTGCGGGAGGAACGGTTTTTAAAATGCCGCTGCCGAGCTGTTGGGCAGGTGGAGCTGAGCTGCCGTAATACGTAGTCATACTGGAGGCTGTTGCGGGTGCGCAGATCCCCCAAGATCTTCGACAAAGCCATCTGAACTACATCGCCTCTATGAAGGAGAAGGGCATCCTACTGGTCTCGGGACGCTTTACGGACGGTAGTGGTGGGCTATACATTATTAGTGCTGAGGATTTGCAGGAGGCCCTACGAATAGCCTCCTCCGACCCCTATGTCGTGAGCGGTGTCCGGAGGCCACAGGTAAAGGAGTGGGAAAGGGTTTATTGAGGGCCCGTAGGGTAAAGCCCTAGCTGGCCGTCGACAGAGGATCAGGTGCGGCGTGCAGGGCGCGGGTGCTGCGATCCTAAACACTTGGCAGGGAAGGGCCGCTGTGGGGGCCCTCGCCATCATGCTGGGCCTCTCCGTCTACGTCGTACTTGTCTTCCCATGTCTCCGATCGACGACGCCCGGCTGTTGGGCGACACAGGCATGTCCCAGGTAGCGACGAGTGCGCGCCGCCTATGGGGGAGGGCTGTGAAGATCTACGCAGATGTTCATAGGGATAAGAAGAGTGGTGACGGCTTCAGCAAACAACATCGGAACACGTCAACTTACCGCGAAGATGGGGAAGGAAATCCTCTTAAGATCCTGGAGGATGTATAGGCAGGATGCCTTTGGGGAGGCTGTCCATACCGGCGCAGGGATAAAACCCGGAAGCCGGTATGATAGAGGGTTTAACGCGCACCCACCATCGGGGGCTGTGATACACTAGTTAACGTCCGACCTCCTCTAAAGGGTTTCCCAGATGCTGCATGAGTGGCCAGCCACCCCTCCTCCCTCTTTCTCTTTTAATGATGAGACATAAATAGGCTGGGAGCGCAGTCGACCGTGGACAGCAACTTATGAGGCGCGGAGCGTTACTCGGGATAAGGCTGTGCAGCCCAGAGGAGGCCCGCCTATTCGACCTATCTTTACAGCCTGACAACACGCCCTTGCCCCAGGCCTCGCCACACGTTCTGCCGCGGGTCGATACTTCCTAGTTGATGTGCAGGGTGAGAAGTTTGTGATGAAGGTTATCGATGGTGAAGCTGTGAGACTTGCCGAAGACAGCAGTTTCAAAATAAATTGAATTAAATAGACGTAAGTAGTATTTCTGTTGATGGATAGGCTCTACACGCTAAAAGAAGCTAAAATGCTGCTGGGAGTCACTACTAAGAAAGACTATAGAGGTGGTAAACAGCGAGGAGAGGGCCCCTCAGGAAGAGTTCGTTGAAGACTTGATAACTATCGTGTCTCACTTCGCT
Organism: Candidatus Caldarchaeales archaeon; assembly: GCA_032249095.1. Lineage (GTDB taxonomy): Archaea > Thermoproteota > Nitrososphaeria_A > Caldarchaeales > Calditenuaceae > HRBIN02. Next base: position 11,429 of record JAVVGN010000023.1, read on the forward strand.
GGAAAACTCTATGGGATGAGGTCGCATAAATATAAGGAGGTCGTTGAAGGTGTCAGGAGGCTCGTATCGGGTTAGAGCGTACAACTTAAAGCACAGCTTCGATATCAGCAAGTTTCTCGAAGCATATAGACGGCTTCTTCAAAAAGCTGTGGATGAAATATGGGCTAAAATCAGGTGGATTGAAAAGTACGATAGGGAGGGGAGAAAGAGGATTATACCAATAATCCCAAAAGACAACACCTTCAAGAACCATTATCTAAGAAATTTGTTGCTGGAGGACTGGAGCTACTCGAAGCACTACGTTGACTCAGCAATCAAGCAGGCATACTCTATGCTGAAATCCTGGTGGAGGAGGAGCTACCTAAAAGGAGAAAGGCGCAGTGAGAAGCCAGTAGTTAAGAGGAGGTTTGTCAGGATCAAGGAGACGCTCTACACCTATAGGGATGGGTGGATAAGGGTGAGCATGAAGCCTTACGAGGAATACCTGGAGTTCGACGTTTCAAAGGCCTAGTTCCTCAACAGAGCTAGGGGAGAGATGGGAGAGCTGATCCTAGGCGAAAGATACTTAACAGTAACGTTCAGGTTCAGGGCAGATGAGGGGGAAGCTGAAGGTAAGATAGCTTGGGACTGCAACGAGAAGAGCCTAGACGGATTCAGCCCTGAAACGGGATGGATCAGAATAGACCTGACAAAACTGTTCGATATTCATAGGGTTTATGAAACAAAGAGGGAGAGGTTGCAGCGGAAGGCATCGAAGAAGCCCTCGCTCAGGAAGGTTCTGGCAAAATACTCCAACCGTGAGAGAAACAGGGCTGAAGACTATATCCACAAGCTGACAACCTTCATAGCGAGGAAGCTCAAAGGCTATGCTCACGGCTTCGAATGCTTAGGTGAGAACGGAAGTCTCAACGGTTCAAAGGAGCATAATAGGGACATCTCGAAGGGCGATTATAAGACAATCATAACATTTATGGGATACAAATCAAGGGTCATAATCCTCAACCCGAAGAACTCCACTAGAAGGTGCTCCAGATGTGGGATGGTTAATGCCCCGAAAGGAGCATCATACGTGTGCGAAAAATGCGGGTTGAGGAAGAACAGGCAGCTCAACGCTGCCATAAGCCTGTACCTTCAGATGGAGGGCCTTTCTCCATCCCCCAAGCTCTTCGACGGGCTTATGAAGGGATGGAGGGGGTTCACCCTGATAGGGGAGGAGGCCGATGAGGGCTCCGATGAACTCGAGAGGAGCCTAGGCTGTTGAGTCCCAAGAGCTATATAAGTCTATCAAAGACTACATAGCTCAGAATCTGAGGAGAGGATGGCGGGACTGAACCGTATGTTTCCCTTGGGGGAGCTGGCTAGAGGGGATGGGAGGTTCAACAGGCCTTGGAGCTGGCACCTCAAGCCCCGGAGCGTCAGGATGGTGGACGCATCCATCGAGTTCTGTGACGGACTTCCCAGCCACGTGGAGAGCGACCTCGACTATTGGGTTGACATCGTTGGCCAGTATTGCCTATGGTCCGCCGAGATCGTAGCCTGGGTCGATGAGCCCAGGATCTACATAAGTAGCCCACACCAATATTTTTCCGGCATGATTGTGGTCGGATAGGGGTGCCGTTCCTCGGTTGTGGTTCTTGGAGGATATTGTGCATCGGGTCCTGAAGCTGCTTCCCCCCGAGGAGGCCCACAGGGCTGGGTTGGCCCTGCTGGGGCTCAGGGCCGTCAGGATCGGGGAGACGCCGAGGAGACTCAGGGTTAGGACAGTTATCGGTGAAGTTAGCCCGCCTGTGGGGCTTGCGGCTGGCTTCGACAAGACGGGTAGACACGTCTCGAGCCTGGCGGCGCTGGGTTTTGGCTTCGTGGTGGCCGGGTCGGCGACGCTTCACGCGCGTAAAGGGAATATGAAGCCGCGGATAGTTAGGAAGGGCCCCGACGGCCTCGTCAACGCGATGGGTCTTCCAAACCCTGGGGTGAAGATCTTCGCAGACAATTTGAGGCGTGAGGTGGCTAGAGCCGGCATTCCCGTGGTGGCCAGCATCGCCGGATCCGAGGTTAGGGAGCTTGTCGAGTGTTACGAGGCGCTGAGGGGGGTCGTGGCGGGTGTCGAGGTTAATCTAAGCTCGCCGAGCCTCTCTGGCGCCACATGCCTTTGGAGCCCAGAGTTCATTCGGGAGCTAGTAGCGGAGCTCTCTGCGGTGAGGTGGTCACCCATCATCCTTAAGGTCCCACCGTTGGCTAGAGCCGAGCTGCGCACCCAGATTCTCAGGGCTATAGAGATCTGGGCCGCGGGTGGGATGGACGCCGTGACGGCCGTAAACACGCTTCCAGTCGAGGAGCCGCGCCTCTCCACGGGATTCGGAGGTCTGAGCGGCCGCCAACTAAAATCCCATATGCTAGAGACCGTCCGGGAAGCTTCCAAGATACTCGAAGGGAGATGCGAGGTGTTCGCCGTCGGAGGCCTCTTCACAGCGGAAGACGTTGCCGAGGCGTTTGAGGCGGGGGCTAGAGCCGTGCAGATTTATACAGCCCTAGCCCTCCGCGGGCCTAAGGTTGTTCGAAATATCCAGAATGGTCTCATAAAGTTGCTAGACAATAGGGGCGCCGAGTATATCGAGGAGCTCTTTCCGGGATGAGCAGGTTAGGCTTTTTCCTGAACCTCTAAGCCCTGCCGACAACTACACCAGCCCCCCTATTTGCGAAAAAACAGAGCCGACCGACACGTGGAGAGTGTTTCACCATTTATATGATCCCACATGCCAGTTTTTATGCCGAGCGATATGGATGATCCCGCCGAGTATTTGGCCTCGAAGTATAAATATATCTTCGCTATCCCGGGTAGCAGGTTCTCTGACCTCCTAGTGCTCGCGACGGCTGGGCTGGCGGGATTCCTCGCGTGGCTGATAATTGGTGATTGGGGCGCGTCGTTTGCTGCAGTGTTCGCGGCCCTGGGCGTGGTCCCGCTTTTGCTGAACAAGACGGCGACAAGGATCTTTCGCGGACTACCCCTTCACTCCACCTATAGGCGGCTAGTCCAGGCCACACTCCTGACGAACTATCCGGCCCTAGCCATACTCGCAATATCCTGGGGGGCCAAGACTTTCTGGGGAGTGTATGGTCTCCAATCCACCCTATTCTCCGCCCTGTTCGCCGCGGTATCTTATCTTCGGGTAACCCTAACATCGGTGATCGATGGGGACAGGGCTAGAACCGCGGTGCCTTGGTCTCTGGTCGAGCCATTAACATCCTCAGTACTGATTACGGTTGGGTTCCAACTCTCAAGTCCCGTCCTACTGCCTCTCTCAGTAGCCCTAGGAGCTGCGACAGGGACGGCTACGATAATCCTCCTTGGTAGAAAAGACAGAGATGGGGTTTCGTCACTCAGACTAGCGCGCGGGTTGTCTAAACTGATGCTTGAGAGCGACCCAAACCCTTTGGAGGGCGCGCTTGAGGGGCTGGGAAAAAGCGTTGAGAAGGCGTCCGAGCTGTTCCTACTTAAAGGACGCAGGACAGGCAGGCTGGTAGCACTTGTGGTGCTTCCTTTCCATATGGGTCCCTTCAGGAGACTGGGAAGCTCGATGCTTAACTGGCTAGTCGAGGCTGAGGCAAGCAGGAGGGGTTTTACTGCCATAGCTGTAAAGGGGTGCAGCACCCATCGATCCGACATTATATCTAGCAGACAGGCCGCACTAATAGCTAGAGAGATCGTTTCAAGGATTGAGGCCCCATCGGATGGTTGGAGCCGCGAGGCAGCGCTGTATCCTCAGATTGAGGTTGATGGAAGCCACTCGTTGACACTTGAGCTGGCTGGGAGGAGGATCGCTATAATAAGTCTTCATCCGCGCCCTATGGAGGATCTGCCAGAAGAAGTGGCAGCGTTCGCCGACGAATACAACGTCACGGTCATTGATCCTCACCATTCCTTCTCCCCCACCTGCAAAAAGCTTAGAGAAGAAGAGATCTCAGCCGTCATGAGGCTGGCCAAGGAGTGCGCTTTAGTGGGGGGTGGGTGGAGGGGAAGCTTGAGGTTCTCTGTCGCGCAAAGTGGTGTCGGCTCAGCCCGCTATGATCAGGGGATAGGCCCTTGCGGCTATTCATTTTTAGGGCTGGAGATTGGGGGTAAGAAGGTGGCCCTCGCGGTTGTGGATGGGAACAACGCTCTCCCCCACCTGCGTTGCGCCTTGACCAGCAGCTTGAAAGAGCAGGGATGGGAACAGGCTGAGCTCATAACGACAGACACCCACACGGTTAACGGCGTTATCCTAGGTGGCCGGGGATACGTCGCGGTGGGCGAAAAGATCAGTCAGGAAGAGGTTGTGGAGACATTCTCAAAGCTATCCAAGGAAACCCTCGAGAGTTTGGAGGAAGCCGAGGCCAAGTACTTGAGGGTGGTACACAGGGGCGTGATGATCTATACGGACGAGGCTTTCAGAAGCCTTGCCCGAAGAGTTAGGAGACACGCCGCATTATACCTAGGCCTACTCATATTCACCGCGGTCTGCGCCGGCTTATTCTCAATCCTGTAAGATGGGGCGCGAATAACGTACAAGACACATCAACCGGCCTTTAAATATAACAACTTATCCGGACACTATCGCTAAGCTAAATAAACAAGCTTTTAGCATAGAATTCGCCTAAAGCTCATGACCATCTGGATAACATTGAAGACCCAGAGGCCGGGCCGGTTCCAGCCTGACGGAGAAAAGACCCAGGAGGCTTGAGCGGCAGAGCGGATACACCTGCCACCCCTAGCGGGTGTTTGGTCAAACTTTTACACCTTCCGGCCCTGGTCTCTCTAATGTATAGCTGGAGAAAACCACCCCTCCCTCACTCTTTCCCCTTCCAAAAATAATATATAGACAACATATACGTAAAGAAGGTTATGACTGTCTTTCCGAGGCGACTATAGCGTCTTGGGACAACCGCCCGGTGGTTTCCCTTCCGAGGCAGTGGGTAAAGGAAAAGTTGGACGCCTCCTCAGAGATTGTTTCCTTTGACAGGAACTATTATTATTAGGAGCGATAAACTTATGGTAGCTCACAAGCTTGGAGACAAAAATTATTGTGGGTAAGAAGCCGCCGCTGCGATACGTAACAGCGTGCCTGACAAGCTTTAACCGCGGCAGTGATAAAGTGATTCTTAGGGGGCGTGGACAGAGGATTAGCACCTGCGTCGACGTTGTCAACATGCTTAAGCGTGGGTTCCTCGGCGAGGTCAAGATAGAAAAGATACACATCGGGACTGAGTTGATAACTATCGACGATAAGCAGCGGCCGATTAGCTTCATAGAGATCGTCCTCAGCAGATAGGTGGACATGCCTTGAGGATCCTGAAGATCTTTAGGAGGCCTTCACTCGTTGTCGCGGCGGCCACTATAACCTATTTTGCTCTGAAGCTAGCCATGATAAATGTTCCCTCGCCCGAGTTCCCGCCCACAGACTGCATCGACCAAACTGCTAACTGCGGATTCGTCTTTGATGAGGCCCACTACATACCAGCCATACGTAAAATGCTCCGCGGCGAGCCGGCCAACAATGAGCATCCCCCACTGGTGAAGTATTTGATCATGTACTCCATCATGCTTCTAGGCGACGGGCCGGTGGCGTGGCGCCTCCCCTCGGTCCTACTAGGCTCTCTCTCGCTTCCAGTCCTTTACCTGCTTGCTAGAAGGTTGACAGGCGACCCCAGGCTGGCGCTCTTAGCCATGTCGCTCTTCGCCCTCGACGTGATGAGCTTCAACATATCGTCGATAGCGATCCTCGATGCTCCGTCGCTTTTTTTCGCGCTGCTAGGTTGCTACCTTATAGTCTCGGGTAGGCGCCCGCTCGGGTTGCTCTCCCTCGCGGCCTCGGCACTCTCAAAGACAAGCGCGCTCCTGACCGCGTTTGGGATCATATTTCTGGATGCTCTGTACTCCTCGAGGGGGGCGGGCGCCGCGGAGAGGGCCTCCCGGGTCCTGAACCACGTCGTTGTCTATGGCCTGGTTCTCGGAGCGCTCTTTACCGCGGGCCTTGCCGTCTATGATTACCAGTTCGGGGCCTATCCTCATCCATTCGCACACCTCGACTTTATCTTGAGCTACCACTCATCCCTACGGTTTAACTGTGGGGGAGGCATCTCTCTACTTTCCTGCGTCCACAGAGATCAGCATGGCGAGGTAGTAGTCGACCTCCCGCTGAGCTGGGTGATGCCGGTTGGTGGATTTAGGCCGATGGGGTTTTATGTCGTGTCAGTGGCCGTTGACGGGAGAGAGCATCACCCAGTCCTCTACTATGGTATACAGAGCCCACTCTGGTGGCTTTTCTGGATAACAATTATTTTCTCTCTGCCTCAGGGCCTACTCCAGATCATCAATTATTTCAGGGCCCGGTCAGAGGTGCCCACTGGGGGAAGTAGGGCGGTAGACACCCTCTACATGGTCTGGCTCTTCTCCAACTACCTCGCCTACTTCCCACTAGCATACATGCTCAACCGCTGGGTATACCCGTTCTACTTTTACTTTACAGTACCCATACTGGCGATAGCCGTCAGCGATATCCTTCTGAAACGAGGGGTACCGAGCTACGTAGCTGCGTTCACGCTCGGGGCACAGCTGATTTGGTTCATCATATACTATCCAGTGCGTGGCGACGCGCATATCGCTTTGCTGAGACTTCTCGGGCTTCCCGCCTAGCTTGAGGATGCTGTTATTCCTCCCCTTCAACCCAGCTGTCTGGTAGACTTCATCTATCTCAACCTCTCCTTGGAGCTCAGCTATAGGCTTGTCAAGATTGTGGAGGAGGCGTTTAGAAGCTCTAAAAACGGTCATATATGAGGTGTCTAGAAGCCAGCTTATGAAGCGTATAGATGTGTGGGTTAGTATGGGGAGGAACCCCCGGGATAAACATACCTACATCAGAAAACAGAAGAAAAAATACCAACAACATTCTTATTTAAGAGCGAGCCTTTTAATCGCCGGAGTCCGGCGGGCTCAGGGATAATAATGGATCTTAGCTAGACGACCCAGAATAAATTGCTAGGATTAAGAAAGGAGAGAAGGGGGAGGGGGTTGGCTGGCCACCCGTGCAGCATCTGGGAAACCCTATAGGAGGCCGGACGTTAAATGATACATCACAGCACCCGACAGTTGGGTGAGCGTTAAATCCTCAATCATACCGGCCTCCGGGTTTTATCCCTGCGCCGGCATGGCCAGCCTCCCAAGGGCTTCCTGCCTATATATCCTCCAGATTCTTGAGAGGATCTCCTTCATACTGTGTCTTCATCTCGTATGGCCACGCCATTATGTGGAACCTCTCTATCTGCTCCCTCTCTAGGACTATCGAGTTAAGTGGTGGTAGGTGGTAGATTCTCGGCGGTGTCTCTCCAGCAGTGGCCTCGTATATTAGCCATCTAAGCGTTGCGATGGAGGGTATCATCCATGTCCTCAGCCTCCCATCCCACTCGTTCTGTACAATCACGACCCCGTCCGGAGTCGGAGTAATATTCAGAACCCTATCCACAGGGTATCTAAAGACCTCTAGGAACCTCTCGGATAGCTCTCGCCACGCCTCGGCGGCGAATCTCTGCATGATTAGGAAAGACTTGTAGTGCCGCATGCCCTCGTCTACCCATAGTCCCTGAAGACACCGTAGTAGCCCTCATACCTCCCTAGCTCCGAATCCCTAAGCCTCATCCACAGATAAGCCATCACCCTCCCCACCACCTCTATCCCCGAATCAATCACCACCAACCACATCCTCATCACCTGTTCGGGAAGACCCTTCCACCGGCCCCACATATAAAGAGTAAGGCCTCAACGGCCAGGCCATCCCCAACCATACACCCACTAAGAGCCAAACACACCATACGTAAGGCCCTCTCCAAACCCCTTATTGAGGAGAATGATAGGGAGAGCAGAGGGAGAGAACAAGAAGATAAAAGCCAAGACACTCTACAACAAGTATTACTGGCCATAAAATACGAGAAGGACCCAGACATGGACGGAAACACACTATACCCCATAGAGAGCTCCAAAGAACCGGTAGTGTCCAAATAACGGGTTTATATAGCTGAGGGCCTCCTGAAATAACCTCGCGAGTACAAATAGACGTCGTAGGACAGTATTTAAAGCCTTATTTGGACACTATCAAAGAACCACTACCAAGATACATAAAGACCCCAAAGGAACCAATACTACCAAAAGAAACCCACCACACACCAACAAACATAAAAGGAATAGAAAAAGAGACAGGAGTAGTAAAGAAGGAGAAATCTAAACTAAAACACCTACTAGGCATAAAACACGGAAACATACCAATACAGTTGGACTTACGGGGAAACGAAGCAATATTCAGTGGAAAAGGGCAGACAACACTATACGGATTTCCAAGGCCAGAAAGGTAGTGTCTAAATAACGGGTTTATATAGCTGAGGTCCTCCCACAAGATATGTCCTACTGGCTCCAGCTTTAAATACCCTCTAGGGGCGTCTTTTTTACTCACAAGGCTACTATGGAAGGCCTGGGCGTGTCCAACTACTCATAATCCACCTCACTAGGATCTTTAGGTAGTATATTGTGATTCTTAGGAGTGTTCTTGTCTTTGTTGGCTCCTTCCTCCTCGTCTTCAGCCTGTCTCCGAACTCTACTGTCAGTGCTCCGAATACTCCTTCTCCGACGCCCCTATACGCGTATAGGTCTTCATCGTATGCCCTGTCCCTAATCCTAGCTCCATAACCCTCGGACTCCTAGAGCCCCTCATTAACTATCGGTATGTATCCCCTAGATGCTTATGGTGTTTAGGATTGGCTTGGCGTCGAATGCCTCATTCCCCAAGCATCATCCCCACACCCTCAGGTATCCCTTTAACGAACCCCACCTCGGAGCCCGTAAGCTGGGCGTGGACCGGGAATAGTGTCTCACCGCCCCTCACCCTAACATCTATGAATAGTTCATGAGGGCCCTTCAGCCAATCCGTAAACCTCGTCGAGTCTACCACCGAGTAGTCGTAATCCATGAGGCTCAGCAGCCTTAGGAGCGCCTTCAACACCTCCCCAACCACGTCCCCATGCCTAGCCTCCCAGTAACGTAGTGTTGACTTAGGTATCCTGACACCTAGGTGTGTCTGGGATAGGCTCTCAGCATACCTCAAGCTAGCCTTACAAACCTAGAGTCAAAGCCCATCAAGTCCAAGACATAATCCAAGCCAGCCATCAGGAGCCCAACGTCATAAGCCCTCACATCCCACCTACAAAGCATAAATAGAAGAGAGACAAAGCACTAAGTAACAGTTGGACACACCCGTCCCGCCGCGGGCACCTCAACAAGTACATATGACATATAAGGACTCTCCTCGTGGCCGACTGGCCCTAGCTTCCTCGAGTCTGGCGGGAGGTAACTTTAAGCTAGGCGTCTTTAAAGCCTTTTAAAGGCTCCGGCGACGGTTCAGTTGGTAGGGGCGGGCATAGCGATGGTCAGAACCGTCGACGGGTCTGTTGGAGAGGGTGGGGGTCAGGTTCTACGATACGCCGTCTCGACCTGCGCGCTCTTAGGTGAGGAGCTAAGGGTCTACAACATTAGGGCTAAGCGCAACCCGCCGGGGCTTAGGCCCCAGCACATAGCCGCCATACGCGCTGTGGCGGAGGTGTGCGACGCCTACGTGGAGGGCCTGAGCGTCGGATCCTCTACAATATTCTTGAGATGTGGGAGGCCTAGGGCTGGGCGATACTCGTTCGACACGGGGACGGCTGGGAGCACGGCCCTGGTGCTGCAGTCGCTTCTTCCAGTCCTTTGTTTCGCCGATGGCGAGTGCGAGGTTGAGTTACGGGGCGGTACAAACAACCCGCTCGCGCCCCCGATAGACTATATTGAGAGGGTGCTCCTGCCAGCGCTAAGCAAGATGGGCGTAAGGGCCGAGCTGGAGATTGTGAGGAGGGGGTTCTACCCTCGCGGCCAAGGGATAGTGAGGGTGAGGACGCGCCCGATAAGCTCTATAAGACCTATACAGGCTGTCGAGGCGGGCATAGAGGGCATAGAAGTCTTTGCATACAGCTGCAATCTCCCGGACCACATCGTCAGCAGAATGGCCAGTACTGCCTCTGAGCTCCTGAAAAAGTCAGGGTTTAGGGAGGTAACCTTGGAGACAGAGGCTCTTGGAAAAGGAGACTCAAAAAACTCGGTCGACCCTGGTACGGGGATACTTATAGTTGTGAGGCTCGATAATGGGCTCTCGATGGGGTTTGATGCTCTGGGTGAGAGGGGTGTTCCGGCTGAGGAGGTCGCCAAGAGGGCCGTTAGGGAGGCCCTTGACCAACTCGCCGCGGGCGCGCCGATAGACAAACACCTCGCGGACCAGCTGGTCATCTGGATGGCCCTCGCAGCCGGCGAGTCAAGGATCCGCGCCACGGCACTGACGACCCACGCCTCGACGGGGATAGCGGTGGTCGGAGACCTGACGGGGGCCAAATTCTGGACGGCCGAGCTAGGGCAGAGGGGGGTGGAGATATCCTGCACGGGCATAGGCTATACTCCCCGCTAATTTGATATATCGCGAAATTACTCGATATATACGGGTGAGGCGGCTTAGGCGGCATACACCACCCCTTCATTATGGGGTTGAAGATGCTGAGCCGGGGGGATGTCAGGGTCCTTGTCTTGGAAGCGCTGAGAACCGGTCCGAAAAGGGGCTACGAGGTCATAAAGACCATAAGGGAGATGTTTGGCGGCTGGTATACGCCCAGCCCCGGAGCAGTGTATCCGACGCTGCAGTGGCTCGAGGACGAGGGTCTGGTGAGGTCGGAGGAGGTGGACGGAAAGAAGGTCTACTCGATTACGGACACGGGTCTTAGGTTCCTGGCTGAGAAGCAGGACCTCTTAGAAGCCTTCAGGGAGAGGTGGCGTCGAGCATCCTCCCCTGAGTGTGTCGAGTTGCTGGACTCGGCTAGACGCCTCGGCATGACAGTACTCACGGCATATACTAGATACTCCAAAGAGAGGATACGCGAGGTGATCAAGATCCTAGAGGATACGAGGAGGCGGATCTTAGAGCTCGGAGAGTCGGGGTGAGAAGGCTTTGCCGATGGTTGAGGCGATAGAGCTTACAAAAGTTTTTGGCAAGCTCGTGGCCGTAGACCACGTAAGCTTCTGGGTAGCGGAAAGAGAGATCTTCACGAGTCTGTTAGTCTGGCCTTGGGTATCCGTATATTGTTGTCTGTCCCTTTCCCCTGAATATTACCTCGTTTCCCCACAAGTCCAACTGTATAGGTATGTTTCTGTGTCCTATGCCTAGTATGTGTCTTAGTTTAGATTTCTACTTCTTAACGACGCCTACCTCCCTCTCCAAGCCCTTAATGTTTGTTAGGGCGTAGTAGATTTCTCTTGGTAGTATTAGTCCCCTTGAGGTCTTTATATATTTTGGTGATAGTTCTGCTTGAGCATAGTGAGTCCAAGTTAGGGATGGCCCGACTATTGGGGCCACTACTCCTTATATGTGGGGCCGGTGGGGGGTTCTTATCCGAAACGGGTGATGAGGATGTGGTTGGTGGTGACTGATTCGGGGATCGAGGTTGCGGTGGGGAGGGTTCTGAGCATTACTCCGACTCCGGCCGGGGTCGTGATTGTACAGAACGAGTGGGATGGGAGGCTGAGGACATGGATGATACCCTCCTTCGAGACGCTGAGGTGGCTTATACATGAGGCCACGGCTGGAGAAAAACCGTCGAGAATCTACCACCCACCACCACTTAACTCAATAGTCCCAGAGAGGGAGCAGATAGAGAGGTTCCACATAGTAGCGAGGACATACGAGATAAAGACACAGAATAAGGAGGTGGTCTAAGTGAGTAGGGTCTTCGTAGACTTCGGCCGCAACAGGGTCTATGCTCTCCCAGAGGATGGTGAGGAGGTGATGGTCTTCAACGACTTCCTAGAGATGTTTGAGAAGTTGAGGCCGACGATTGTGGTTTCTGACAGCTATCCGAGGAAGCTTCAACCCACTATAACGCGGCTTGACGGGGCTACGTTCCTGAGGCTTAGGGATCTTAAAAAGCTCTCCGAGGAGCGAAAGAACAATGGCCTTAGGAAGACGGATGAGAATGATGTGAAGGCTCTGAGGCAGATATTCCTAGGGAGGCCTGATCTGTTCCAGCCGCTCTAAGCTTCTCCTGTGGAGCTCTAGGTTAGGGCTCTGACGGAGTTTTGGGTAGAGCTGGCTGGAATAAAGAAGGCGGCCAAAAATACACGGAGCACAATAGATGATCCGTTAGCTGTCGAGACTCACAGGATGCTTCAGCGCTACGCCGAGAGGCTGGCGACTAGGATTCATGAGAGGGCTATGGAGCTACCGCTCTATAGGATGGTTGTCGAGAGGCTTGGTCTTAAGGGACCTGCACTAGCATACATCATTTCCCACGATTCCATCGTCTTCAAAACATTGTCTAGGACTAGGCTAGAGACCCGCTATGAATTATTCCGGCGTTCATGGAAGGGGAGAAGATTGCGGAGCCGACTACTGATACTTCTGGCCAATATAATGGTTTTGAACGAACATCGTAGATATCTACCTGTCTATGAGAGCTATCGTCGAAGGGGTAAGAAGCGTTGGCAGGCAATCCTAAGGGTGGCTCAGAGAATTCTCAGAG